>JANMOL010000511.1:0-4121 GCA_031369245.1 Hyphomicrobium sp.
CGCTCGACGATGCCATCAATGGGCATCGCGGCAATGATGGCCTCACGCGGTCCGACCTCCGCGGGCGCTAACGCTGACATCCGGACTGGGACAAAGACCAGGATGAGCCCGGCCACCAACGCGGCCGCCAATATTCTAGAGCGCTGCAATTTACGCCGGAACATTGGTTTTGAACTGCGCAGCAGCAACAGCGCGTGACCGTACGTTTCAGACAAGCGAACGGCAATCTTGATGTCGGTTTCCAGCCACGGCGTATCGCGCGACAGCAGAAATCCATCGCTCGCTGGGTCATCGCGCGACCATAACGGCAGCCACAGCATATTCGTGAACGGGTACTCGGACGTAATGCTGTCGCCGGGATCGGTGTAAGCCGGCAGCGTGAAAGTCTGCGCGCGCGCGAGACCAACGTCGTCCGACAATCGTGCGACCAGCGCTTCGATCCAGCGCAGCAGCGGCACGTTGCGATCAACCAGCGCGAGGCTGGAGACCGCTCGAACTTGAAAGCGGCGTGTGCCAGCGGCTTGTCCAAGGACAAAAACCTGGCGTGCACGCACAAGGCCTAAGGTGTCATTGGCGATCAGGTAGCTGAGTTCGCGCTCGTGAGCGGCGCGCCGGGCATCAGCTTCAATTTTCAAGAGCTGCGCAAACGCGGCCAGACTGGCATCGCCGGATGCCGGGCCAGCGAGCGGCTCGTTGGCGCGCGTCCCCGATGCTGCAAACGGCTTGGCCATGTCTGGTGGCGGGTCGGCAGGACGGCCGTTGGCTTGCGGCCGTGGCGCCGTTGCAGACCGGAACGCTGAACTTGGTGGAACTGGGCCTAGGGCCTTGCGGCTGGGACTGCTCATTGCCCGATCCCAGACGCAAAGCTGACCGTGCCGCTCATCCCGGCGAGAATTCCTGCAATGGGCTGTTCGATCACGCCGATCAGCTTGACCGTCTTGCTGACCGGCTCAACGGCGGCAGCAATCGTTTTGACTTTGGCCGTCACCGTCGCCTTTTCGAGTTCGTCGATTTGAAACGTGAAGGGGTTGCCGATCTTGAGTACCGGCAAAGTGCGCGACGCCACGATCACTTCGATCTCGAGTTTGCTGTCATCGATGATCGTCAGGTAGGGCTTGTGCGGCTCGGTGCGCTCATGCACGCGAAGTACCAAATCGACAACCCGGCCATCGAAGGGTGCAAAGAACTGGCATTCATCGAGACGCGGCTTCAGGGCCTCGAGTTCAGCTTTGGCGCGCTGTTCGCGGACCTTGGCGATCTCGACATCGTTTTTTCCAACCGCCTTCTGCCGGTCGAGTGCGATCGCACTCATGACATTGACAGCGGCCTCGCGGTATTGAGCGTCCGCAATGTTCGTTTCGGCCGTTTGCCGCCGGCAATCGAATTGTGCCAGCAGATCGCCGCGCTTGAAGCCGTCGCCTTCGCGGAATGGCAGGTTGATCGCGACAAGCGCCGCATCCGTTGAGACGGTTGCCCGGTCGACAGCGCGGATAACGCCGCGGATCGGTGCGTCTGCGCCTTTGACGTAGGTGCTGCTGGTCCAGTGCGGCAGGGTGTTTTCGTAGGGTTCAGCGGTAGCGCTGCCAGCCGCGCAAACGCTGATCAAATAAAGACCGGTCTGCCGGATAGCGGATGCAATAGCAAACCCGACGCGGCGCGATTGTAAGCCTGACAATGGCCCTGCTCCTTGTCATTCACGCCCGCCGCGTCCTGCCAGCCGGCGCAGGCGTTGCGATGTCACAGCAGGTGCTAATTGTTTTGCGTGACACGCACGATGCTTGGTGGACCAGAAAAGCGCAGCGCATTGGCCAAGTCTCCAACGCTAACCAGGTCCGGTGAAATTTCGGGCACCGGATCGAGGCCGAGCGCCGCGATCAGATTGGCATAGCCGGTTTGCAGACTGGCCCGCGCAATGTCGAGTTTGAGCTCGGCAACGGCAGCGTTCAGCTCTTCCCGCAAAAGTGTCTGTTCGCTGATCTGATTGGCGGCGTGCTCGGCGCGAATATGCGCCACGAGTTCCTGCTGCGTGCTGTTGTAGGTATCGGCTGTAGCGAGCTCACGCTTGAAGAAAACGAGCCGCGCTTCGCTGACGTAGATTTGTGTCATGATCGCCATCGTCAGAGCCAGAGCGCGCTGATCGAGCAGCTTATCTTGATGATCAATGACCGCCGTTTGCGCTGGATACTGGAAAACTTTAAGCAGGTTCCAGCTGGCTTTTGCGCCCCAGCCCAGCCAGTTATTGTTCAGAAGGAACGAATTGCTGTCCATGTTGCCGCCAGCAAACAGTTGAATGCCAGGCAGCATTTCGAGCAGTGCGGCGTGGGCCTCGCGGGCGTTGATGCGCTGACGGTAGGCCACGTCGCGCAGCTCAGGACGGTTCTCCAGCGCGGTTTGGACCAAACCGTCCATATCGCTGGCGATCACCGGAATACCCTTGGAACGCGGCGCTGCAAGACTGAACTTCGATCCAGGCTTGACGTTCATCAAGGCCGCAAGCTGCACTTTGGCGACCGCAAGCTCGCGTTGCAGTTCTTGCAGTGTCCGCTGGATCTCGATCAGCTCACGGCGGTAGGTAATGGCGGTGATCGGCGAGGTCACGCGTTCGTCCGACAGCGTTCTTGAGCTGGCAATGGCCACCTTGGTGCGGATCTCAAGCCTGCGCAGCCGCGTGACGAGCTTTTGGGCGCTGTAAGCCCGCGAATAGGATGTCCTGACGTCCTCCATCAGGCGATGCACGACTTTGCGGCGGTTTTCTTCCGCGATCAGCGCCTTGTCGGCCGCCTGCCGGGCCCGCACATACGACAGCCCAAAATCAAGCACATGCCAGCTGAACGTCAAATCGTTTGAGCGCTGCTCCTCGTCCTGCGATGTCGAAAAGCCGAAATTCTGCGACCTGGTGAGAAGGTTGTAGCTCGACGAGCCGGCGACCTTGTCGCGGTCAGAATAGCCAGAGTTGGCGACGGCGTTCGGTAGCAGATTATAGTGTGCGAGATCGAGCTCAGCGACGCGCAGGGACGTTTCCTGCTGCTCGACCTTATGATCGAGGTTGTATTTCAGCGCTCGCGCCATGGCCTCGTGAAGGTCGATCGTACCGGACACCGGCTCTTGGTCGCCGATCACGCGGCCGGTTTTGTCGGCAGCATTGGCTGCCAGGAACTCGGCCGTCAGCGGTTCAGGGTTGATCGCGCAGCCACTCATCAGCGCTGCCGTCAAAACGGCCAGCGACGCGCGGCGAAAAGCCAAGGATGTCATAACGATACCTCACTACTTGGGTGTGTCATCTGATGCGGTGAGCGAGACGCAACACACCCTGAGCAGCCGGGACCGGCGTCAGGAAAACGCTAAGCAAAATACGATGTGAAACTAGCGGTTGCACAAAGCAATCTCTAGTTGAATTATTGAAATTAGAATAAAACCTCAGGATGTGTTGCGTAAAAGCAACTTTAAGTTGTAACTTTTGTTGCCGCTTATTCAGCTCGTATTTTTTTACTCATATTGCTCAATTAAAAGCGCCATTACATTTGCAAGAATAAAAAATACACGCTGAGCGGGTATTCTAGCCTTAAAATTATACTGAAATTAACGCATCCACTCCACAACTAGAGCATGCATGCAGTTCTTTTGAGCAACTCATAATTGCTCGAGGGTTTCCACGCCCGATTTCAACCGCCAACATCTTGAGATCCACCAATGACCCCCTGCAATTCGAAATCTGGCAAATCGTCGAAATCCTCTTTGGCCAAACTTGTTGGGCAAAAAGCCAATCCCATCGAATACCAAGTGCTCGAGCCGAGAATGGTGTTTGACGGCGCTGCGGCGGTGACCGCAGCCGACATTGCAGACGGTGGCTCCGATGCCCCTGCTGTCGATGCGGCCGCTGACAGCAGTCATGCCGGAAATGTGCAGGATCTTGTTGCAGCGCTCGCGGCTGGCGGCCCGGCTGCTGCTGCCGCCGGTGTTCCAGCACAAGGCTCACCGCGCGCGATCGTCTTTATCGATGGCGCGGTCACGGATCCGGGCGCTCTTGCAATTGCCGCTCCAGCTGGCGCTGAAATTGTCATGCTCAACGCAAATTCAGACGGCTTGGCACAGATCGCGGCTTACCTTTCCGGCCGGTCCAA
>JANMOL010000521.1:0-3141 GCA_031369245.1 Hyphomicrobium sp.
CCCTGCCGCCGCGCCGGACACTCCAGCCACGGGATAGAACGTATACGAGAGCGTGATCTCCTTGAGATGCGCCGCATCACGATCCTTGACGATGGCCGGATCGATAAAGAACGAGACCGGCATCTCTACCGTCTCGCCGGCGGCCAGCGTCTGTTCCTTGAAGCAGAAGCATTCGATCTTGCTGAAGTAGAGCCCCATCGTATCGGGCGCGACGTTGAACGCGGCAGTGCCCTTCAATGGCTTGTCGGAATTATTGGTGGCACGGTAAAACGCCAGCGCGTTTTCGCCGATCTTGACGTCCATGGTGTTGACCACGGGCTCGAACGTCCATGGCAGGTTTGGCGAAACGTTGGCGTCAAATCGAACGGTGATTGTGCGATCGAGGATTTGGGCGGGCGCAGCGGTCGCGCGTTGCGTGGTGCCGCCATAACCCGTGACCTGGCAGAAAATGCGATACAACTGGGGAGAAGCCGCCGTCAGCGCACCCATCACCGTGAGACCCGCGAGGCACCACAGGACAACGCTGCGGTTGCCCGTTGGCTTGGCGATTGAACTGGTTTTGGGTTCGTCGGTCACGTTCGGCCTTTCAGGGCTGGCGGCTCAAGAATTCTATGCGGGGACGTTGACGCTGAAGCGGACAAGGGTTGCTGCGTAGAACAACAGCACCATGCCGCCGAGCGTCAGGGCGATGGCAATCGAGCGGCGGCGTGCCACCCGGCGGGCGGCTTCGTCAGTCGTTGATTTGGCCGTCTCGCCCATGATCATTTCAGCCCATGAACCGCGCAACGGCCGATTCCGTCAGCAGCACGGCAAATAACAAATAGAGATAGAGGATTGAGAACCAGAACAGCTGGCGGGCTGCGGTGTCGGCCTCGCGGCCTTCCGTGGTGCGGTAGACATTGACGGCGAGCCACAGAAAACCGGCACCAAGCGCAATCGAGAATGCCAGATAGACGATGCCGCCAAGCCCGACAAAGTACGGCGCGATGGCCAGCGGCACGAGTAGAACCGAGTAAATCAGGATCTGCCGGCGAGTTTCGGCCAAACCTGCAACGACCGGCAGCATCGGCACGCCGACACGCTCGTAGTCCCGGCAGCGATAGAGGGCCAGTGCCCAGAAGTGCGGCGGCGTCCACATGAAGATAATCAGAAACATCAGGATGCTTTCGATCCCGACGTTGCCGGTTACCGCCGCCCAGCCGATCATCGGCGGGAAGGCTCCGGCCGCACCGCCGATGACGATGTTATGCGGCGTTCGGCGCTTCAACCACATGGTGTAGACGAAAATATAAAACGCGATCGTCATGGCCAGCAGCGCGCCCGCGACCCAATTCACGAGCACGCCGAGCGTCACCACGGAGGCGACCGACAGTATGGTGCCGAAGCTCAAGGCCTCATCAGCTGAAACGCGGCCGCGCGGCAGCGGCCGGGCGGCGGTGCGCGCCATGCGAGCATCGATGTCGGCGTCGTACCACATGTTGAGGGCGCCCGACGCGCCGGCGCCGATGGCGATGGAAACAATGGCAATGATGCCGATGACCGGGTGGAGCGAACCGGGCGCCGCCACCATTGCGGCCAGTGCCGTCAGAATGACGAGTGTCATCACGCGCGGCTTCATGAGCTGGATGAAGTCGCCGATACTCGGCTCCATCACGACGTCAGCTTGCCCAATCTCGCTCTGAACACTCATGATTTTTCAGCAAATCCGTTGGTGAGAGGCGGAATGTCCGCCAGCGCCCGGGTGCGTTTTCTTGATCGGTACAATGTCTGCTTCAGTAGCGTGCGGCGGGCGGCCCTGTCAGACCGCCCGCCGGTTGGTTTTTTAGTCTGGCACGATCAGTGGTGATCGGCCGCCGCGATGCGCGGCAATTCTTCGAACGAGTGGAATGCCGGTGGCGAAGGCAGTGTCCACTCAAGCGTGGTTGCGCCGACGCCCCATGGATTGGCCGCGGCCTTCTCCTTGCGGAGGAACGCCCACACCATCGACGCGAGGAACAGAACCGTCCCAGCGGCCGTCAGATAGGCGCCGTAGGACGAGATCTTGTTCCAGTAGGCGAAGGCTTCGGGATAGTCCGCATAGTGGCGCGGCATACCAGCGAGGCCGAGGAAGTGCTGCGGGAAGAACAGAATGTTGGCACCGATAAAGGTGATGTAGAAGTGCAACTTTCCGAGTGTCTCGTTGTACATGTAGCCCGACATTTTCGGGAACCAGTAGTACCAGCCAGCAAAGATCGAGAACACGGCGCCGAGCGACAGCACGTAGTGGAAGTGCGCGACGACATAGTAAGTGTTGTGCAGCGAGCGATCGACGCCAGCGTTGGCGCACATCACGCCCGTCACACCGCCGACGGTGAACAGGAAGATGAAGCCCAGCGCCCACAACATCGGCACGCGGAACTGCAATGATCCGCCCCACATCGTCGCGATCCAAGAGAAGATCTTCACCCCGGTTGGAACCGCGATGACCATAGTCGCGAACATGAAGTAGGCCTGGGTATCGACGCTGAGGCCGGCGGTATACATGTGATGGGCCCACACAATAAAGCCGACGAGACCAATCGCGACCATGGCGTAGGCCATGCCGAGATAGCCAAACACCGGCTTTCTCGAGAACGTCGCGATGATGTGGCTGATCATGCCAAAGCCTGGAAGAATGAGAATGTAGACTTCCGGGTGGCCGAAGAACCAGAACAAGTGAGCGTAGAGCAGCGGATCGCCGCCGCCAGCTGGATCATAGAACGTGGTGCCGAAATTGCGATCGGTCAGCAGCATCGTGATCGCGCCGGCAAGAACGGGAAGCGAGAGCAGCAGCAGGAACGCCGTCACCAGAACCGACCACACAAACAGCGGCATCTTGTGGAGCGTCATGCCGGGTGCGCGCATGTTGAAGATCGTGGTGATGAAGTTGATGGCGCCGAGGATCGACGACGCACCGGCAAGGTGAAGCGAAAGGATGCCGAGATCGACGGCTGGACCAGGATGGCCGATCTTGCTGGACAGCGGGGCGACCACAATCCAGCCCGTACCAACGCCGTTGGCGTCGGCTGTGCCAGGCACGAACAGTGACAACAGCAATAGCGCGAACGCCGCTGGCAGCAGCCAGAACGAGATGTTGTTCATGCGCGGGAACGCCATGTCGGG
>JANMOL010000556.1:0-5459 GCA_031369245.1 Hyphomicrobium sp.
GGCTTGGCGCGCGCGGGCGGCATCGATATGGCGGGCGCGTGCGGCGGGTTTATTTATGCCCTGACGCTGGCCGATTGTTTCGTGCGCACGCATCAGCGGCCGGTGCTGGTGATCGCGGCAAACATTTTGTCGCGCCGGATCAACCTCAACGATCGTGCCAGCAGCGTGTTGTTTGCCGACGCGGCGGGGGCTGCCGTTCTGGCGCCGTCAGAGCGCGGCAACGCGGGGGTGTGCGGTGTCCGGTTAGCGGCCGACGGCGCGCATTACGGCTTGATCACCATTCCGGGCGGCGGCAGCCGAAAGCCGTTTGCCTCTTTAACGGATCCGGCTGAGACGCTGATGATCATCAGCAATGGCCAGGCGGTCTATGCGCACGCCGTCGAGATGATGTCGACCTCGGCGGCCGCGGCGCTGGCGTCAGCCAAGATCGCCGCGCACGCCGTCGATCATTTCATCCCGCATCAGGCCAATGCCCGCATGATGAAAACCGTAACGCTGCAACTCGGCATCGCGCCCGACCGGTTGCTGTCGACGATCGCGGATTACGGCAACAGCTCGGCCGCGACCATCCCGCTGACGTTGTCGATTGCAGCCGAGGACCGCCGCTTTAAACCCGGTGATACAACTCTGATGACGGCAGCGGGTGCCGGGCTGACCGGCGGCGCGGCGGTCTGGCGCTGGTAGGCAGCAGACGTCAACAGATCCCGAGCCAGATGGCGGGGCTGCCAGCTCCAGATCATGGCAGGAACAGCGCACTGGCCGTGCGATTCTGGCCTTGCAATTTTGGCTGTGCGATTTCAGCGTTCAGTGCGCTGGCCAGCATTGCCTATCACTAACTGCGCGTTACGCCCGCGCATACGACCATCCCAATAGCCAGGCTTGAGTACGAAGAACCCTCCGGCTGCAAGGCGCGGACGGGTCGAACTTTCTCGCCGCGATGCGCGGCTTCGGCTGCGAACGACGAGACGGGTGCGAAAGCGCGTACGAGACATGCGGCCCCCCTTTTTCATTTCCAATTGCAAACGTTTCCCAGTCCTTGAGTGGCCAATGCCAACGCCCAAGACTGCGCATAAGCCACGCCGCGCATGGCCAAAATTCGGCAGAGAAATGCTCGAACTCTTGCAATGGACGCGAGCACAAAACGGTTTCAGCTAAGCAAGACTTGGCGGAGCAAGACTTGGCGGAACCATGCTCAACGTAACGCCGCCGCAGCGTGTCTTGCGAACGCTCAGTGTGCGCACGGGGGCGATGCTCGGCAGGCCCGCCATAAAATAAATCCAAAGCGTGCGCGCACACATCATCATCGGCCTGCGCCGAAATGGCGCGTCGAGGGCCGCCGGATTTCAGTCCGTGAGGACAATGGTGGAGCTGAGCGGGATCGAACCGCTGACCTCGTCATTGCGAACGACGCGCTCTCCCAACTGAGCTACAGCCCCAAGCCGCTGGTATGTAGGGATGGCCCGTTGGCGATGTCAAGAAACGCGGCCGGTGCGATGACCTTGGCCCTTGCAGCCACGGTGTGCACAAGGCTACATGGCGCGCGGCAATTTCAAAGCGGGCGCCCCATGCTGGAACTCCTCGGCTTCATCAGCTACCTCATCACGCTCTACACCTACATCGTTATCGCCAGCGTCATCATGAGCTGGCTGATGGCCTTCGGGGTGATCAACATTTACAACCCGGTGGTCAAATCGATCTGGCAAGGCGTCAACGCCGTCACCGAGCCGTTCCTTCGGCCGATCCGGAATCTGCTGCCGAACATGGGCGGCATCGATATTTCGCCGATCGTGCTGCTGCTCGTTTGCTACTTCCTGCAGAGCGTGGTGCTGCCGAATATCGCCAAGGCGGTGGTGTTAGGGCAGCGGCCGGCGCTGTGCACCCGCAGGCGGCGGCCCGAGGCCTGCCCTGGCGGCACGGCGACGCGGGCGTCATTGTGTCCTTTCGTCTCACGCCAAAATCCTCCAAAGATGCCGTCGAAGGGCTTGCGAACACCAGCGCGGGTCCAGCCTTCCAGGCGCGCGTGCGCGCCCTCCCTGAAGACGGCGCGGCCAATGCGGCACTCGAGCAGCTCATCTCCGAGTGGCTTGGCGTGCCAAAGCGGTCTGTGTCGCTGACGAGCGGGGCGGCATCGCGCCTGAAGTGCCTGACGATCACGGGTGACCCGGCCGCATTGGATCAACTGCTACGGGCCAAACACACGGCCTTCGGCGCATAGAAACCGCCAACACGAGGAACGGCAAGGATGTCTGGAACGCGCATCATCGACGGTAAGAAAATTGCAGCGGACGTGCGCGCCGAAGTGGCCGCTGAAGTCGCGCGCCTGCAGCGTGAGCACGGCATCAAGCCAGGCTTAGCGGTGGTACTGGTGGGCGAAGACCCCGCGAGCAAGGTCTACGTCAAGAACAAGGCGCAGCAGACCGCTGAAGTCGGTATGAATTCGTGGGAGCATAAACTGCCCGTCGAAACCAGCGAAGCGGACCTGCTGGCCCTGGTCAATAAACTGAACAATGACCCCGCCTGCCACGGCATTCTGGTGCAGCTGCCGCTGCCCAAGCACATCAACGCCGAAAAAGTTTTGAATACGATCAGCCCTGACAAGGACGTCGATGGCTTCCATCCCGTCAACGTCGGGCGGCTATGGGTGGGTGAGCGCGCGCTGGTGCCGTGCACGCCGACCGGCTCGGTCATTTTGGCGAAGTCGGTGGCGCCGAGCCTGAGTGGCATGAACGCCGTTGTGATCGGCCGCTCGAACATCGTTGGCAAGCCGGTTGCGGCCTTGCTGCTGCGCGAGAACTGCTCGGTCACGGTTGCGCATTCGCGCACCAAGGATCTGCCGGGCGTGGTGCGCGGCGCGGATCTCGTCGTTGCGGCGGTCGGGATTCCAGAGATGGTCAAAGCCAGCTGGATCAAGCCGGGCGCGATTGTGATCGACGTCGGCATCAACCGCGTGCCGTCCGAGAACGGCAAGACCAAGCTGGTTGGTGATGTGGCCTATGACGAGTGCGCGGCCGTTGCCGGTGCGATCACGCCGGTGCCGGGCGGTGTTGGCCCGATGACGATCGCCTGCCTGCTGCGCAATGCCGCCCAGGCGGCAGCCATGCAGGCTGGCGTGAAGAGCGTGTTTGCCTGAGGTCATGCAGCTAGCAGCAGGCAGCAGGCGTTTCACTTCAAGACCTGCTGCCGCTTTCCTATGCCGCTTGGCTGCGACGCATGGTTTCGGCGCGATAACTCAAAGCTTCCGCGATGTGGACGCGGACAACGCGCTCGGCGCCGTCCAGATCGGCCAGCGTGCGCGCGACCTTCAAGGTGCGATGGAAGCCGCGTGCCGACAAAGCGAGCGTATCAGCGGCTTTGCGCAGCAGCGCGACGCCGGCGTCGTCTGGCATACAGGTCTGTTCCAACAGCTGGCCTGAGCATTCCGCATTGGTTCGGACGCTTTTGGCGCCGAGGCTGGCAAACCGGTCGCGCTGGCGCTGGCGGGCGGCGGCAACGCGGGCGCGAACCTCAGCGCTGCCTTCGGTTGGGGCTGGCAAGACGAGATCTGCTGCCGAGACGGCGGGCACCTCGATTTGCAGATCGATGCGATCGAGCAGCGGGCCGGAGACGCGGGCCTGATAATCGGCGGCGCAGCGCGGTCCGCGACGGCAACTTTCGCCCGGAGACGAGCCACCGCACTTGCACGGGTTCATGGCGGCGACGAGCTGGATGCGCGAGGGGTATGACACGCGGTGATTGGCGCGCGCGATGATCATCTCGCCAGTCTCCAACGGCTGGCGCAGGGCATCGAGCACGTTCGGCTGGAACTCGGGCAATTCATCGAGAAACAGCACGCCCAGGTGGGCGAGCGAAACTTCACCCGGCTTGGGGCGCGAGCCGCCGCCAACCAGCGCTGCCATGCTGGCCGAATGGTGCGGCGAGCGGAACGGACGATCGAGTGCGAGCTTGCCGCCCATCAATTCGCCGGCCAGCGAATGGACCATCGAAACTTCGAGAATTTCTTCGGCTGCGAGCGGTGGCAGGATCGATGGCAGACGGGCTGCGAGCATCGTTTTGCCGGAGCCCGGCGGGCCGACCATCAGCAGGTTGTGGCCGCCGGCGGCAGCAATTTCGAGAACCCGCTTGGCGGTTTCCTGGCCACGGATATCGCGCAGATCGGGCAGCACGCGATCATCGCGCGTGATGTCGGGCCGAGGGCGCGAAAGCAGCTGCATGCCCTTGAAGTGATTGACGAGCGACAGCAGATGCGGGGCCGCTAAGATGTCGACGTGTTCACCGGCCCAGGCGGCTTCGGGCCCGCCGGCTGCCGGACAAATCAAACCTTTGCCGATGGCATTGGCGCCAATGGCGGCGGGCAGCGCGCCAGGCACCGCGCGAATGGCGCCATCGAGTGCCAGCTCTCCGAGCGCTGCGTAGCCTGCAATCGCGTCGGGTGCGATGGCTTCCATGGCGCACATCATGGCGAGTGCGATCGGCAAATCGAAATGGCTGCCCTCTTTCGGCAGGTCGGCGGGCGCGAGATTGACGGTGATGTGCTTGAACGGCAGCCCCAGGCCGATGGCGTGCAGCGCGTTGCGCACCCGCTCGCGGCTTTCGGCGACCGCCTTATCGGGCAAGCCAACGATGGCAAAAAACGGCGCGCCCGGCGTGATGCGGACCTGGACTTCCACGGGCCGGGCCTCGACACCAATGAACGCCAACGTGGAAATTTGCCCGTACATGAAGCCCCCCAGCATAAGATGAGGTTAGTCCGGACGCGGAGGGCCGGGCAATATTATACTTGCCAAACCCACCGTTCTCCGTTACATTGAAATCACAGGAGATTTCAATGAGCCTCATCGCCCAAGAACATTTACAGAACGAAGGCGCTGCTTACAAGTGGGTCGAAGCACAAATTTGGCCGAAGGGCGCACAGTGCCCCCATTGCTTCGAGCAAAAGCGCGTTTCCAAAATGGAAGGCAAGGCGACCCGTCTGGGGCTCTACAAGTGCTACGCCTGCCGCAAGCAGTTCCGCGTGACTGTTGGAACCATCTTTGAGGCAAGCCACGTCCCGCTGCATCTGTGGCTGCAAGCCTTCTATCTGATCGCAGGCAGCAAGAAGGGCATCAGCGCCAACCAGCTTCACCGCACCTTAGGCGTGACCCTTAAGACTGCTTGGTTCGTTGGCCACCGCATCCGCGAGGCTATGCGCGCCGGTTCGCTGGTTCCGCCAATGGGCGGCGAAGGCAAGACCGTGGAGGTGGACGAAACCATTTATGGCCGCGCTTCAACCCACCCAAAGGGCCGTCGCCAGAAGAATGTCAAGATCACCAACAGCGCCCATAAGAACGTGATCGTTTCGCTTGTGCAGCGGGACGGCGGCGTTCGCAGTTTCCACGTTGCGGGCAGCACCGTTTCAGAGGTCGTTCCGATTGTGAACCAGAACGTTCGCAAGGAAAGCTTCGTCATGACCGATAGCGCCA
>JANMOL010000566.1:0-2396 GCA_031369245.1 Hyphomicrobium sp.
AAGCCGCCGCTGACATTGCCAAAGAACCGGTGACCGGTGCCGACGATCTCGTTTTGGGTATACGTGCCGCGCTCGCCGCTTTCGGGCGGACCGCCTTGATCGGCCGGTGCGACCGGCTCATAGCGTTCTTCGCGGCTGGCCTGTCCACCGCCGCCGGGCGGGGCGTCAGAATAGGGCTCGCCCGCGCCGCCTTGATCTTGCGCGGGAGCGGCGCGCCGCGATCCGTCGAGCGGGCGATACCCGCCCTGCGGACCGCTCGGGGGCACCGGCTCATAGGTTTCGCCTTGCGGCGCTGGCGCCGGATAAGCCTCGCCGCTGCCGCCCGAATAGCCGCCGTTATCAACCGGCGGGCGATAGGCGTCGTCGGCGGCATTGGCGATCGTCGGCATCGCCGCGCCCATCGCCAGAAGGGCCACGAGCGCCCGCCACGTGCCAGCCTTTCGCAAACGAGCCTTTCGCAAACCAGCCGCTCGCAATCCATCCATGACGACCTTCAAACCCATCGGCATCGTGTGCGCCCTGTTCCCAAGCTCGAGCGGCAGCATAGCGTGCCGCACCCAAGTGATTCGCCCCAGAATCACGGCACACTTTTGCCAAAGTGTGGCCGACGCGTGTTGCTTATGAGCCCATTTCCCGCGGCGCGGCGGTTTCGAGCGCGCTGGTCGTGAAAAACTGCGCGGCCATCGAGCGCCGGGCCCAGGCAATAAAATGCGGATTGAGGTAATTTTCACCCGACCGGCCATAGCTCAGCGGCTGGCCATCCATCGTCGTCACACATCCGCCCGCCGCCTCGAGAATGGCTTGGCCAGCCGCCGTATCCCATTCATACGTCCGGCCAAAGCGCGCGTAGAGATCGCCTTCACCGGCAGCGATCAGGCAGAATTTCATCGACGAGCCGAGCGGTCGCGCCTCCTTGACGTTGAGCTTGGCCAGAAAGTCCGCACTCGCCCCGCCCGTCGAGCGGCTGTTGAAGGCAACCAGTTCGCCCGCAACGGGATCGCGCGTTGCCAGCCGCGTGAACATCACCGCCGCAAGTTGAGCGTCGTCGTGATCGGGCAACACGGTCGCGCCATAAGCGTTTCCGTCCTGGCGCGTGACATACAGCTTGCCGGTGGCTGGCAGATAGATCAATCCAAACACCGGCTTTTGCTGGTCGATCAGCGCGATGTTGATCGAGAACTCCGGCTTGCCGCGAATGAACAATTGCGTGCCGTCGAGCGCATCGACCAGCAGGTAGCGGTCCGACGGCGCGGGGATGCGGCCAGCCGCCATGGCTTCCTCAGCCACCACGGGCACATCCGGCACGACACGCGCGAGCGCCGCCAAGATGATGTCTTCGGCTTCACGATCTGCAACCGTGACCGGCGACTTGTCGGCCTTCTTTTCGATTGTGACGCCGGCTGCGAAGTGACGCATTTCTAGCCGGCCAGCCTCCAGCACGGCCGGCAGAAGCAGCGTTCCCAGCGAATCAAAATCGGCAGCGGACATGGTCAGGAAGGGCTCCGGCGCGGGTTCAAAATGGCGGCATGGCCGCCCGGCACGCCACAAAGTCCCGAAGGACCGTGGCTGCTAAGACTCAGGTCTGCGGTGAAAGGCTGCGTTCTTAGTCCAAGCGAGCAGCAGCACTTGGCAAAGGCGATGCGGCGCATGTATCAGAGCTTTCTACGTATTCGCAAGCGGCCCTTGTAAGCTCGCGTCTCGCCCTCGCGCGATAGCTGCCGCCTCCTGCGCTTTCAATGTCTTGAATCGGGGCCCCTAATGAACCCACGCGTGCCGCCATCCGATCTTGAACTCGCTGCCTTGATTTCGAGCAAGATCTGCCATGACGTGATCAATCCTGTGGGCGCCATTTACAACGGCCTCGAAATTCTCGACGAGGACGACGACGCGCAGGCCAAGTCCTATGCGCTGAACGTCATTCGCAATGTCACCGAACAAGCCTCCGCCCGTCTGCAATTTGCCCGCTTCGCGTTTGGCGCGGCCGGCTCGGCTGGCTCGATGATCGACCTTGGCACCGCCGAACAGATCTCGCGCGGCTTCGTTGGCATTACCCAGGGCAAACACAAGCTGGTCTGGCGCGGGGCCGCCGGCTATGTCGCAAAAGACAAGGTCAAGCTGCTGCTCAACCTCGTCGCCAGCGCCGTCACCGCCTTGCCGCGCGGCGGCGAAATCGAAGTTTCGCTCGGCGGCTCGTTTGAAACCCCAAGCTTCATGCTGCGCTGTAAGGGCACCAGCGCCCGCCCGCCGCAATACCTGACCGATTTCGTCGCGGGCACGCCGATCGCGCTCGATGCCATGAGCATCCAGGCCTACTACACCTGGCGGATCGCGCAGACGGCCGACATGCAGCTCGAAATTCTCAAAGACGGCGTTGATATTCTGCTGGTCGCCAAGCC
>JANMOL010000575.1:0-1987 GCA_031369245.1 Hyphomicrobium sp.
CCGTAGGCGCTGGTATCCTGGCTGATGACCAGCAGTTCCTTGACGCCAGCCTTCACCAGCCGTTCGGCTTCCGTCATGACGTGGTTGGCGGGGCGGCTGGCGAGATCGCCGCGCAGGGACGGAATGATGCAGAACGAGCAGCGGTTGTTGCAGCCTTCGGAAATTTTCAGATAGGCATAGTGCCGCGGCGTCAGGCGCAGGCCTTCGGGCGGCACGAGATCGAGATAGGGATCGTGCAGCGGCGGCACGGCATCGTGAACGGCTTCGACGACCTGCTCGTATTGATGCGGACCGGTGACGGCCAGAACGCCGGGGTGCGCTGCGCGGATGCGGGCCTCTTCAACGCCAAAGCAGCCTGTCACGATCACGCGGCCATTTTCGGCCATGGCCTCGCCGATGGCATCGAGACTTTCTTGTTTGGCTGAATCGAGAAAGCCGCAGGTGTTAACGACCACGACATCGGCGCCATCATAGTTGGAGGCAATGTCGTAGCCTTCGGAACGTAACTTGGTGATGATGCGTTCGCTATCGACCAGAGCTTTCGGGCAACCGAGTGACACAAACCCAACCTTGGGTGCAGGCGCGATTTTTGTGCCGCCGGGTGCCGCCAAAGGGCGCGCTTTCGGGCTTGAATTTTTGGCGGGCTTCGCTGAGGCTGATGTCATAGGCGCGCTTCTAGACCCTGGCACAGGGCGGCGCAATCGCGACCGTGCGGCAACGGTCAAGGAGTACAAAGGTGACGCACGCGGCAACCATAAAAGTCCCTAAAACGCCGGTCGATCCGCGTCAGGCAGCCCTGCATTGGCTGGCAAATGGCATCCCGGTTGCGCTGGCGACCGTGGTTGAGACGTGGGGCTCGGCGCCGGTTCCAACCGGCGGGCAAATGGTTATTGCGGGTGAAGACGCATTCCAGGGTTCGGTCTCGGGTGGGTGCGTTGAAGCCGACGTGGTCACCGCCGCACTCGATGTGCTGGCAACGGGGACGCCGCAAACCTTATCGTTCGGGATTGCCGACGAAACAGCGTGGCGGGCCGGCCTTGCCTGCGGTGGACGGATCCGTGTGCAGGTCACACGGCTTGAGGCCGAGCGTGGCCGGGACCTGCTGAGCGCGATCGATGCGGCAGCGGCGGCACGGCTGCCCATAGCTGTCAGCCTGCGGCTTGACGATGGATCCATGCGCGTCGTCTCGCCCGCCGATCCGCACCAGTCAGAGATCGCTGCGGCGCTGGCGCTTGGTCAAAGCCGGCTTTTGGAAACGCCTGA
The DNA here is from genome assembly GCA_031369245.1 of Hyphomicrobium sp. Lineage (GTDB taxonomy): Bacteria > Pseudomonadota > Alphaproteobacteria > Rhizobiales > Hyphomicrobiaceae > Hyphomicrobium_B. The sequence continues at coordinate 1,264 of JANMOL010000575.1, forward strand.
CGGCGACATTTTTATCCACGCCATTACACCGCCTGTGCGGATCGCGATTATCGGCGCCACGCACATCGCGCAGATCCTGACCGGCTTGGCGCAGGCCATCGGATACACCGTGCTGGTGATTGACCCGCGCTCGGCGTTCACCAGCCCCACGCGATTTGACGGCGATGCGGTCTTGACGAGCTGGCCCGATGCGCACCTGCAAGAGCTCAGCAACGACCCGTTCACGGCGATTGTCACGCTGACCCACGTCGATCATATCGACGATGAGGCGCTGAGCATTGCGCTGACGTCGCCGTGCCGCTACATCGGCGCGCTCGGTTCGCGCAAGACGATGGAGAAACGCGCCACCCGCTTGAAGGCTGCCGGATTTAGCGATAGCGCTATCGCCCGCATCCAAGCCCCGATCGGCTTAAGCATCGGCGCCAAGTCGCCGGGCGAAATCGCGGTCTCGATCCTGGCGCAAATCATTGCGGCGTTCCGCAAGGACCCCGCTGCTTGAAGATCTCAGCGATCATTTTGGCGGCTGGACAATCAACGCGCTTTGCCGACGGTCACAAGCTGCTTGCCAGCCACGACGGGCTGCCGCTGATCCGGCGCGTTGCCACAGAAGTCGCAAGCGCGCCGTGTGACGAGATCGTTCTCATCACCGCAGCTGGCGGAGACGCCGTTGTTGAAGCTGCCGGTGCTGGCCGCTGGCGCAGCGTCATTGCGCATGACGCCCACC
>JANMOL010000583.1:0-5795 GCA_031369245.1 Hyphomicrobium sp.
GGCCATGCTGGCCGGGATCGTGGCGCTTTATGCAGTCCTCAGGCCAGAGGTGGTCGAAGAGGCTTGAGAGCCGCGCGGCCGCTCAGCAACCGCGCGCGCTTTGCAACTATGATTTGGCCAAAAAGTCTGCGAGTTGGTCGAACGTGCCGCCAAAGCCCTGCTGCATCGAACCAAACAGCTCGTTAAAGTATGTCTGCTCGTCTGCGTTGGCGCCATGCGCGGTCGAGCGCAATAGCAATGTGGTTTTGCCGCCGGCCTCGGTCAGCGTCATGACGTTCGACATCTCGAGCGGGCAGTGTTCGCTAAACGGCGCCCGCACAATGCCGCCGCTGGCATTGGCGAACGAATTGATCCAGGAAATTCGTTCAGGAGCTGCAATCTCACGATAGAAGAACCGGCCAAACATGGCCGCGCCGGTGGAATACTCCATCGCATAGTGGAAGTATCCGCCCGGCCGAAACTCGAGTGCAACAACGCGCAGTGTGCAGCCTTTTGGCCCCCACCAGTGCGCTAAGTTCTCAGCTCGCGACCAGGCTTGCCATACGCGCTCGCGCGGCGCATCGAACACGCGCGAGGCCATGAATTCGTTGCTAGGCGGATTTTTTGCGCTCACCATGGCCACATGCTCCCACGCTGCTGCTGTGTCTGCTTGCCGCCTGCGCCATTGCCGAAGTTTGCGGCGATACCGCAGGCTTCTTTGGCATCAAACAGCGTCCGCAGCGTCACCTGCGTCTGGTTTTCCTGCTCTGCAAAGGTCGCGGTGCTTTGGAACGCGCCCATGTCTTTGCCATCATTATCAAACACATCGCCGACGAGGGCCGCCGCCTCTGGCTGACTTTGCAGCCATGGGTTTTTCCTTTGATCAGCTTTAGGCCGATTGACGGCGACCCGCTAGCCCAACCCCTTCTCGGTCCCAGCCACGCTGGCGCGCCAGACTTCCAGAGCCTGTTTGGTTTCTTTGACGTCATGCACGCGGAACAACTGCAGACCTGCGGCCGCGCCCGCAATCGCGCACGCGATGGAGCCCGGCACGCGATCCTTGGCGTCGGCCACATTGCACAATTGCCCGATCATTTTCTTACGGCTCGCGCCCAGCAGCAGCGGCACGCCGAGCCCGTGATAGAGCGCCAGCCCGCCCATTACAGCGACGTTGTGATGCAGGTGCTTACCAAAGCCGATGCCCGGATCGGCAACGATTTTGGCGCGAGGAATACCGGCTGCTTCACAGGCCCGGATGCGGCTTTCGAGAAAATCAAAGACATCGAGCACGACGTCGGCATACTGCGGATCATCGTTCATCGTTTTGGGATCGCCCTGGGCATGCATGAGCATGACCGGCAACCCCGTCTCAGCGGCAACAGCGAGCGCGTCAGGGTCATGCGTCAGCGCCGACACGTCATTGAGAATGTCCGCTCCGGCATCGGCCGCACGGCGCATCACTTCGGCTTTACGCGTGTCGACCGAAATGATCGCGCCGGTCTTGGCCCGCAAGCCCTCGATCACGGGCAAGACACGCCGGAGTTCTTCGTCCAGCGCGACGGCATCAGATCCCGGCCGGGTACTCTCGCCGCCGATGTCGACAATATCAGCACCCTCTTCGATCAGGCGCAGGCCGTGGGCAATCGCTGCCTGCGTGGACGCAAATTGCCCGCCATCCGAGAAACTGTCCGGCGTGACATTGACAATGCCCATGATGCGCGGCCGATCGAGCGCAAGCCCGGCGATCCGCGGCCGGGGCTCCGTCAATGCCTGCAACAGATCAGAGGCCGCAAGCGCATCGCGGCCCCAATCGCCGCTGAAGGCATCACCCAGCACAACCAATTTGCGCTTCGTGCCGGCCGCGTTGCGCATCAAGATGTCGACCGCGGCGAATGATAGCCGTCCGCCCGCCAGCGGCAGGCCGCGCCACAGCGCCGCTTCGGCTTCATCGACGCCGCGCACCGGCGTGCGATCCCAGAAGATGCCGCTCGGCTGCAGGTAAATCGAGCGTTTCATCGGGTGCGGGTCCTGCATAAGAAAACGGCCGCGAAGTTATCGCGGCCGTTGGAGATTTGATAGGGGTGCGATGGCGCTAGCTTTGCGGCTGCGGGTCCATGCCGCCGGTCGGCTCGCCGCGCGGGCGCGTTTGACGGCCGGCAACGGGTACAGCCGAACCGGCAGGGCCCTTAGAGTTATCATCATCGGTGCGGCGCACGATTTTCTCGCCGCGCATGATGGTGTTGCACTCTTCACCCGAAATCGTCTCGTGCTCCATCAGCGCCTGCGCCATGGCTTCGAGCTGGGGCTTGTGCACCGTCAGAACTTCCCAGGCTTTCTTTTCGCCCGTGGTGACAATGCGGCGGACTTCCTCGTCGATGAGGTTGGCCGTTTCCTCGCTCATATTCTGGCGCTGCGTCACCGAATGGCCGAGGAAAACCTCCTGCTGATTTTCGGAATACAGCAGCGGCCCGAGCTTATCACTCATGCCCCATTCGCTCACCATCCGCTTGGCGATGTTGGTCGCCTGGCTGATGTCGCTCGAGGCACCGGTGTTGAGATGCTCACGGCCGTAGATGATCTGCTCGGCCACACGGCCGCCGAACGCCATCGCAATTTTGGCCTCACACCACTGCTTTGAATAACTCAACCGGTCACGCTCAGGCAAACTCATCGTCACGCCGAGTGCGCGGCCGCGTGGAATGATCGTCACTTTGTGCAGGGGATCGTTGCCCTCCACGAGGATGTTGACAATCGCGTGGCCAGCTTCGTGATAGGCCGTGGCGAACTTCTCTTCTTCCGTCATCGCCATGGTCTTGCGCTCGGCGCCCATCATGACCTTGTCTTTGCTGTCTTCGAACTCGGCTTGCGTCACAACACGCTTGTTGCGCCGGGCTGCCAGCAAGGCGGCTTCATTGACGAGGTTGGCGAGATCGGCGCCCGAGAACCCAGGCGTGCCGCGCGCTATGACCTTTGGATCAATGTCGGGTGCCAAGGGCACCTTCTTCATGTGAACGCGCAGGATTTTCTCGCGCCCGATAACGTCCGGATTCGGCACCATGATCTGGCGATCGAAGCGGCCAGGACGCAGCAACGCTGGGTCGAGCACGTCGGGCCGGTTGGTCGCCGCGATGATAATGATGCCCTCGTTGGCTTCGAAGCCATCCATCTCGACGAGCAACTGGTTGAGCGTCTGTTCGCGCTCATCGTTGCCGCCGCCAAGGCCGGCGCCACGGTGGCGGCCAACCGCGTCGATTTCGTCGATGAAGATAATGCACGGCGCATTTTTCTTGGCTTGCTCGAACATATCGCGCACGCGGCTCGCGCCGACGCCAACGAACATTTCAACGAAGTCGGAACCCGAGATCGTGAAGAACGGCACGTTGGCTTCACCCGCGACCGCACGCGCGATCAGCGTCTTACCGGTGCCCGGCGGGCCAACCAGCAGCGCGCCGCGCGGAATACGTCCGCCGAGGCGCTGATACTTTTGCGGGTCACGCAAAAACTCAACGATTTCTTCCAGATCGGATTTTGCTTCGTCGACGCCGGCCACGTCATCGAACGTGACGCGGCCGCTGCGCTCGGTCAGCAGCTTGGCTTTTGATTTGCCAAAGCCCATGGCGCGCCCCGAGCCGGACTGCATCTGGCGCATGAAGAAAATCCAAACGCCGATCAGCAGCAACATCGGGAACCAGCTCAGCAAAATGCTGGCCAGCGATTGCACTTCATCGTCGGCTGGACGGGCTTTGAACTTAACGCCCTTCTCGCGCAGCTTGCCGACCAGGCTCGGATCTTCAGGCGCATAGGTCGAGAATGCCGCGCCGTTTGGACCGGCGTCGCGCATCGTGCCAGTGATCCGGTTGCCAGCCAGAACAGCCTCCGACACCGAGCCCTTATCGACGGCCTCCAAGAACTCCGAATATTGAATTTCATTGCCGCGACGGGCCTGAGTCGGATTACTCAGCAGATTGTAGAGAGCCAACAACAGGACGAGGAGCGCTGCCCAGATCGCAAGCTTCTGATAATTAGGGTTCATTTCATGTCCTACAGTCGCCGTCCGAACGCGGAAACAGGCGGGCCAGAATGCTGCCAAAGCTGGCAGGGAGATAGGCTAACATAGGGTCGGGTTGCGCGTTGCACAAGTTTACCAAGTCCACCAACACGGCCTATCCCGATCTAAACGGCACAATGGCTTTGCAATCGCTATGCCGCGTTCGATCGATGCGCATACTACGGTGAAAACACAGGATCGGCTCTAAGGCTTCCGTCAGTCCCGGAATGGCCGCCTGGGGGGATCGCCAACAGGCGCGTGAGCGCTGGCACGGCGACAAGCTGCCCTTCGACCCAAAATGACGGTAACGCATGGGCGGCACGCGACGGCGGGCGCGAGCCAGGCCGCAGGCCGTCGGCGACCCAGCGATAACCGTCGGCCCCGAGCGGCCGGACGGTCACGGACCGCGTCGACGACGGCCCGGCGCTGACCCAAAATCTCTTGTCCCACAACTGGCTTTGACCAGGTACCAGCTCGATATCGGGTTGCGACAGCCGCCCGGCTTCGCGCCAAATCCTGACGCCGCGCGCGCCCGATGACACGACCGCGCCTCCAAGCGTGACCGCCAGCGTGGTGCGCGCCGCCTGGGCATCGACGAGCGCCTCGATGTCGCTCAATGCCGGCTCCGGGCTCGCGCCGCCAAAACGCGCGATCAGCTCGTGAAGGACACGGCCGCGCAGTAGCGCTGGTGCGCGCTCGAAAGCCGCGCGGTCGAAACTTGCATAAATCTCGTCGTTGAAGGACACGGCGAGCGACGCCTTGAATTGCGCCGTCGCAAAATCAATGGCCTCGCGCGCCGCTCGCATCCGCCGCGCGCTTGTCGCCAGTGCCGCCGCATCGACACCGGCGGCAGCAAGTACCGGGAGGGTGCCGCGCAGGCGCACGCGTTCGGACCGGACATCGGCATTGCTTGGATCGTCAATCCACGTCACGCCGCGTGCTTGAAGCGACGCCACAAGGCGCGCCTTGGGCACATCGAGCAGTGGCCGCAGCAGCTCCACCGGCGCGTTCAAACTCAGCGGTCGCGCTGGCGCCATCACCGACAGACCATCGACACCCGAACCGCGCGCAAGGCGCATCATAAACGTTTCGGCCTGATCATCTTGATGATGGGCCGCGACCACCGCGACGGTCGACGCGGCGTCCGCAATCGAGCGCGCGAACTGTTCAAGCAGGCGATAGCGTGCGTCGCGCGCGGCCTTCGCCAGCCCACTTTTTGGCTTGACGCCCGGCCAAACCAGCGTGCTGTGCGGCACGCCGAGCGCGCGGCAATGGCCAGCCACAATGTCCGCTTCAGCCGCCGACGCCGCCCGCAAGCCGTGATCGACGGTTGCGGCGTAGAGAGCGGGCGCCGGGACGGGCAGACACGCGCGCCACCCGGCTGCGAGGTACAAAAGCGCGAGGCTATCGGCGCCGCCCGACACCGCCAGCACAACCGCTGAGAAGCGTGCGAGCGGTTGCAGCAGCCGTTCCGTTTCGGCAGCAGTCAGCGGCTCGTAAGTTTTGTCCAATCGTCATCCTGACAATGGGCTGGCTAGAGGCTGACTATAGGCTGAGTACGGGCTGACTACCCGCTGGCTACGGGCAGCCGACGCGCTGGCGCTCGGATTGTGCGCGCGCTTTCACGCTCTGCGCGGCATTTGGGAATTTGGTGTTGAGCTCAGAATAGGACGAGCAGGCCGCATCCTTCTGCCCCAGCCGGTCGAGTGACATGGCCAGCTTCAAGAGGCTGTCAGGCGCTTTGGCGCTCTGCGCGTAGGTTTGATAG
>JANMOL010000623.1:0-3817 GCA_031369245.1 Hyphomicrobium sp.
CGTGGGCGAGGGCTCGCTCGGCGTGCACATCAACGTCTCGCATTTGGCGGCAACGGTGCCGGGTCAGACCGTGACGGTCGATGCCGAATTCACCAAGATCGACGGCCGCCGGCTGTACTTCCATGTCAAAGCCCACGACGGCCTCGATCTGATCAGCGAGGGTGATCATCAGCGCATGATCGTTGATTGGGAGAAGTATGAGGCGCGTGTCAATGAAAAGGCCAAGCGGGCGCGGGTCGCCGGCATCACGCGGAAGAGTGAGTGAAGGCATGGCCCTACGTCATGGACGATGTCTGTGCGGTGCCGTCTCCTTTGCGGCCGAAGTCACATCAAACGAGGTGGCGGTCTGCCACTGTGACACGTGCCGCCAATGGACTACGGGCCCGCTGATGACGGTTGACCACAGCGGCTCAGTCACGTTTGCTGGAACCGAAAGTCTTGCCGTCTATCCATCGTCGAGCTTTGCCGAGCGCGGGTTTTGCAGTCGCTGCGGAACCGCGCTGTTCTGGAAGCGTAGGGATAGCACGGACTATTGGCTGTCGGCTGGTGCACTCGATGAGACGGCAGACTTGACCTTTGGCGAACAGTTTCATATCGGCGAGAAACCGCCGTATTATGCGCTCGCCGAAACGACGAGAAAGACCCATGGCTGAAGCAGAAATCCGCAACTTCAATATCAACTTCGGGCCGCAGCACCCAGCCGCCCACGGCGTGCTGCGCCTGGTGCTGGAACTTGACAGCGAGGTCGTCGAGCGCGTCGATCCGCACATCGGGCTGCTGCATCGGGGCACCGAGAAGCTGATCGAGCACAAAACCTATTTGCAGGCGATCGGCTATTTTGACCGGCTCGATTACGTCGCACCGATGAATCAAGAGCACGCGTTCTGCTTGGCTGCTGAAAAGCTGCTGGGTCTTGAGGTGCCGCGCCGCGCCAGCCTGATCCGCGTGCTCTATTCCGAGATCGGCCGCATCCTCTCGCATCTGTTGAATGTCACCACGCAAGCCATGGACGTCGGCGCGCTGACGCCGCCGCTGTGGGGCTTTGAAGAGCGCGAAAAGCTGATGGTGTTTTATGAGCGCGCGTCCGGCTCGCGCATGCATGCCAAATATTTCCGCATCGGCGGCGTGCATCAGGATCTGCCTGAGAAGCTGGTCGATGATATCGCAGCCTGGTGCGATCCATTCTTGAAGGTCGTCGATGATATCAATCAGCTGCTGACCGAGAACCGTATTTTCAAGCAGCGCAACGTCGATATCGGCGTTGTCACTTTGGCTGAGTGCTTTGCACTCGGATTTTCAGGCGTGATGGTGCGCGGCAGCGGTGCCGCCTGGGACTTGCGCAAATCGCAGCCCTATGAATGCTATCCGGAATTCGATTTCGACATTCCGATTGGCAAGAATGGCGATTGCTACGACCGCTATCTGATCCGCATGCAGGAAATGCGCGAGAGCGTGAAGATCATGAAAGCCTGCTGCGCGAAGCTGACATCAGCTGACGGGCGCGGGCCGCATGTGGCGGACGCTAAAAAGGTCGTGCCGCCAACGCGGTCTGAGATGAAGCGCTCGATGGAAGCGCTGATCCACCACTTCAAGCTCTATACCGAGGGCTTCCGCGTGCCCGAGGGTGAGGTTTACGCCTGCGTTGAAGCGCCCAAGGGCGAGTTCGGCGTCTATCTCGTGTCGGACGGCTCGAACAAACCGTACCGCTGCAAAATTCGCGCGCCGGGCTTTCCCCATCTCGCCGCCATGGACCACATGAACCGCGGGCACATGCTGGCTGACGTCAGCGCGATTTTGGGCTCGATCGATATCGTGTTTGGCGAGATTGACCGCTAGGCCGGGCGAGGGGCGAGGGGCGAGTTCTCGTCATGTCTGGCGATGCGCATCCAAAAACGCGATCGCGGCGTCGACGTGCATCAGCATTTCGCCAGCCGTGATGTCATTGTCGCCAGGCAGCAGTAACGCATTCCAATTGCCATCGACCACGCCCTCGAGCATGGCGATCCAGCGGTTGTAAACGGTTTGTTCGACGGGGTCGCTGGCGTCAAGATCTTCAATATGTGAACGGACCTTTTCGAGAGCGGCAACGACGGCGTTGAGGCGTGCGCTCGTGTCGGCCATTGCGCGTCTCCCAATTGATGCGATGACGGTGAGCGTTGAACCGCCCCAGTCGCTGCCTAGAGCTAACCTGAGATTCGCCCGCGCGACACGAGATCTGGCTGCCAATATAAAATGAGAACAAAAGGTGATTGACAGTGTGAGAACAAAGGTGGTACATAATGGATAAATTGAAGGAGTGCCTGAGTTAGCCTAGGGATGAGGGTGCGACATGGACCGGCCAGAATTTACCGTGTTCGAAGGGGGACGAATGGACAAGAAACAGGCGCTCGAGCAGGCGTTGGCGCAGATCGACAAGACCTTTGGCAAGGGCTCGATCATGCGGCTCGGGGCCAATGACAAGGTCGATATCGAGTCGATTTCGACCGGCTCGCTCGGGCTCGACATCGCGCTCGGCATCGGCGGCTTGCCAAAGGGCCGTGTCATTGAAATTTATGGCCCGGAGAGCTCCGGGAAAACGACGCTGGCGCTGCAAGTTGCGGCCGAGGCCCAGAAAAAGGGCGGGGTGTGCGCCTTCATCGACGCCGAACATGCGCTCGATCCGGGCTATGCCCGCAAGCTCGGCGTCAAAATCGAAGAACTGCTGATTTCACAGCCCGACACCGGCGAGCAGGCGCTCGAGATTGCCGATACGCTGGTGCGTTCCGGCGCGGTCGATGTGCTGGTGATTGACAGTGTCGCCGCGCTGACGCCGAAAGCCGAACTCGAAGGCGATATGGGCGATAGCTTGCCGGGCTTACAAGCCCGTTTGATGAGCCAGGCCCTGCGCAAGCTGACCGGCTCGATCTCAAAATCCGGCTGCATGGTCATTTTCATCAATCAGATCCGCATGAAGATCGGGGTGATGTTCGGCAATCCCGAGACCACGACCGGCGGTAATGCGCTGAAGTTCTATGCCTCCGTCCGGCTCGATATTCGCCGCATCGGCCAGATCAAGGCTCAGGAAGAAGTGGTCGGCAACCAGACCCGCGTTAAGGTCGTCAAAAATAAAGTCGCGCCGCCGTTCAAGCAGGTTGAATTCGACATCATGTACGGCGAGGGCATTTCGAAAGCCGGCGAGCTGGTCGATCTCGGGGTGAAAGCCGGCATTATCGAAAAGTCGGGGGCGTGGATCTCCTATGACGGCAACCGCATCGGTCAGGGCCGCGAGAACGCCAAACAGTACCTGAAGGACAATCCGAAGATCGCTGCCGAATTGGAGCGCGCCATCCGCGCCAGCGCCGGGCTGATTGTCGAAAAAATGCTGACCAATCCGGATGCCGGCGAGGATGACGGCGAAGAGCCCGATGCCGACGGGGTTCTACCCGACGAGGGCGTCAAAAAGGCTGCCAAGGGCAAGCGTGCCTGACGGCGTCCGCGCGACTTTCCCGCGATGAGGCTTGCAAAGTCTTTGCAGGGCTGGCTTTCGAGCTGGCCCTGTTGCGTTGAAGTCATGGCATTCGTTCGGCAATGGGGCAGGGTCAGAGAGGCGCTGCCATCGCGTGCGGCCGCGTCGCCGCCGGCCATGTGATTGTGGACGGCCGTTGCGAGACAGGCTGTTTCAAGACAGGCCGTTTCGAGACAGGCCGTTTCTAGACAGGCGGAGACGAGGCGGCTACAACCGCGGCCTTAACGAGTCTTGGCAGGTTTGGAAGCGCACCACATGGCTGGCGTCAGCGACATTCGATCGTCGTTTTTGGATTACTTCAAGAAGCACGGC
>JANMOL010000025.1:0-1661 GCA_031369245.1 Hyphomicrobium sp.
AGCTTGCTCATGCTGGCGGGCGGCGCCAGGTCATCGGCTTTGAATTGGAACAGGATCGCGCCCGTGCTGGCGTCCATCAAAATGGCGCGGCTGGCCTTGGTGGTGAACGATTGCGCATCGCTGCCAGCTAGCGCCGGTAAGGTGAGCGCCGGTGACCCCAGCACGGCCGCTGCAACCCATAGGGCGCACGCGATCCGGCATAACAGCGTTGTTCGCGGGATCATGAAACAAACTTGAAAAAAAACAGCTGGGGCACGTGCGCAATCCGTCTCGCAATCAGCCACGACTATCGACGGCGTAACGGCTGCGGTCAACGGTCCGCCGGTGGACGGTCTCGCTATTCAAAAATGACTGTGCCGCCCGAAACGCCGCGGGCTGCAACCTCACTGGCGGTCGACGTTGCGGTATCGGCGCTCATGGGGCCAAGCCGCACACGGTAGAGTTCGCCACCCTGGGCAACGATCGGGGCCACTTCGACGGGGCCGAGTTGCGCTAGATCGCGGCGCATGCGTTCGGCGTTCGACCGGTCGCGGAAAACGCCGACCTGGACGTAAGCCCGGCTGCCCGATGGATTGCCGAATGCTATCCGGCTGGCGCCGGTGGTTGGCCCTGCCAGCGCTGAGCGTCCGGCCGGCGCCGATGAGGTCTCGATATCAGGAGCGGCAAACGCCGCACGCGCCAGCGGCGCCTGTAGCGGCGCCGGTTTGCCAGCCAACGCTGCCCGATAGGCAACCGGTGACCAGCGGCCTGGCGTACCCGCTGGAAATGGTTGCGGCACAGAAATCGGCGCGCTCGGCGGCCGGTATGATGCGACAGCGTATCCAGACCGGCCCGACCACGACTGTTCGGCATAATACTGCCGCTCGCGCCGGTCGTCGCCGTTCAACGGAGCGCGGCCTGCATACCGGACGCGGACAGGCGCGCGGCCCTGGCTTTCGTAGCCCAGCGCCCGCGCGGAGGCGTGCGAGAGATCGATGATGCGGTCGCTGACATAGGGCCCGCGATCATTGACGCGCACCAGAATGGTCCGGCCATTGGTTTGGTTTGTGACATAGGCGTAGGACGGCAGCGGTAGCGTTGGATGGGCAGCCGACAGCGCGTTCATGTCGAAGATTTCGCCATTTGCCGTTTTGCGGCCGTGAAAGTCGTCGCCGTACCACGAGCCCGTGCCCTGGCGATCGTAGCCCGGCTCTTCGCGCGGCACATACCACCGGCCAGCGACCTTGTAGGGGCTGCCAAGCTTGAAGGATCCACCGCCCTTGCGGACGGGACCGGACGGACCCGCGATCCGCGGGCTCGAACTGACGCCGTATTCGCGTTCGGTGAACAGCGGCCGCGTCAGGCTCGGACGGGATGCGTCATAGCCAACGCCGCGGGAGGGTGGTCCTGATCCTTGCGAGCAGGCCGTCGCGAGCAGCGCAACGCCCGAGACAAGCCCTGCTTGCCGCGCTGGACGCCCGATCAACGCCTTCAACATGTCTTGGAATCCGCTACCTCGAAACGCAACACGGACTGAACACCGGCGCGCTAAGCGGTCCCTAACGCATGACGGTGGCCGAACGTGGCCTTAACCATGGCAAAGCTGGCTTAGCAGCCGGTTAACTGTTGCAAAGATCTTTCGTCCCCCCGAGCATTTCCGAGCATCCCCGAGCGCCGTCGCG
>JANMOL010000125.1:0-2885 GCA_031369245.1 Hyphomicrobium sp.
AGCCCCGCCTGCCCTTGACTGCCGGGCGTCAGCATACCCGCCCACGCCAGCCAAGCGAGAGCCAGGGGCACAGCAAGAGTAAACAGATATTTCAATGGCTTAGTCATGAGTTGGGCGCGCACTCCGTAGCGCTTCAGGGACTAATACGTAGGGAACGTGTGATCAATTCACATCCGTCGCGAGACTATCACAAGCATATGACCATCGGCTGAAGGCTAACGCATCAGCATTGATGGCGGCAGGCCCTTAACGCCGGGCAACGCCCTTTCCGATGGGCGGCGCCCTAACCGATGGGCGGCGCCTGCAACCAAGTGCGATCGCCGGCGTTAAAGGCGCACGATCTCCGCCTGTCTCTACGTCCAGACTCGATATTGAGGCCAAGCCGCTCTGCCTCTGCCGGTGTTTTGCTTGTCTGAGCCCAAGCGACTAGCTACGTTGCCGCCTCTGCCTTTCCCACCAGTCTGGCATTCCCAACAGTCTGGCATTCCCAACAGCAAGAGTACCCGTTCATGACACTCAAACTTCCCGACCTGCCTTATGCCTACGACGCGCTCGCCCCCTATATGTCGGCCGAGACGCTGCAGTTCCACCACGACAAGCACCACCTCGCCTATGTCGACAACGGCAACAAGCTGCTGGCGGACTCTAAATATAGCGGCCAGTCGCTCGAGGACATCTGCCGCAATGCCTACGCCGACAAGAACGCAGGTCTGATCAACAACGCTGGTCAGCACTGGAACCACCTGCACTTTTGGCAGTGGATGAAGAAGGGCGGCGGCGGCAAGAAAATCCCAGGCAAGCTTGAGCCGATGATTGCGCAGGCGGGCGGGTTCGACAAAGTGCGGGCCGACTTCATCAACGCCGGCCTGACGCAATTTGGTTCGGGCTGGGCTTGGCTCGCCATCAAGGATGGCCGCCTCGAAGTGCAGAAGACACCGAATGGTGAGAACCCGCTGATGCACGGCTCAAAGCCGATCCTCGGCGTCGATGTCTGGGAGCACAGCTACTACATCGACTATCGCAATGCCCGCCCGAAGTACCTCGAGGCCTGGTTCGACAATCTGGTCAACTGGGAACACGTCGAAGCGATGATGGGCTAAGCCGTCAACCTTTCGCATCATCGGTACTGAACGCATGGGGGCGTCCGTGGTAGAGCTGACGCGCAGCATTCCACGGGCGCCCCCATGCCGTCTCGGCTCTCAAGCCTTACACACGTTGCCCTGTTCCAAGGCATACCCGCCGCCGATCTGGCAATGCTCGAACAGCAGTTGGACGCCATCCTCGTGTCGCGCGGCGTGTGCGTGGTGCGCGAGGGTGAGGACGCCGGCGCACTCTACGTCGTCGTCTCAGGCCGTTTCGCGGTTGAGATCGATGGCAACGCAGAACCCGTCACCGAAATCGGCCAAGGCGCGACCATCGGCGAGATCGCGTTTTTTGCCGGCGGTCAGCGGACGGCGTCCGTGCGCGCTATTCGCGACAGCGTGGTGGTGCGGCTGACGCGCGCCGATTTTGATGCGATATCGATCAAAGCCCCCGCGATCTGGACGACGATTGCGGCCACGCTGGCAACGCGGCTTGCTATCGAAACGCGCAAATCGGCCAACCTGCGCAAAGGCGCATCAGGCCTGACACGCGCTGGACCGCGGCCAAGAACAATTGCAGTGATCCGCGCCGGATCCGCCGCTATTCCACAAGGCTTCATCGAACGATTCATCACAATCGCGAATGCCACAGCTGGCACCCTGGTCGCCACCTCTGACAGCATCGGCGGCCATGTGACCAACGGTGCGCCGGCCGCCGCTGCCACAACGGCAGCGCTCAACGATCTCGAAAGTCGCTATGACACCATCGTCTTCATCGCCGACAACACGCTGACAGCGTGGAGCGAAAAAGCCATCAGCCAGGCCGATGCCGTTCTGGCGGTGGCAGCTCATCCCGATGAGCCGCTCGGCAGCGCTGTCCCGCGCAACGCACTGGAGATGTTTGCCGCGACCCTGCACAAGCCGGCAGCGTTACGGCTCGCCATCGTTCACCCGCGCCGCGGCCCTATTCAGGGAACGCGCCATTGGCTGCACGAGCGCACGCCGTTCTTGCATCATCACGTCGCGCTCAACGATCAGCCGAGCATCGCACGGCTATGGCGCTTTTTGCGTGGCGAAGCTTATGGTTTCGTTGCCTGTGGCGGCGGCGCCTACTGCGCAGCGCACATCGGCGTCTACAAAGCCTTCCGGGAAGCGCAAACGTCGTTTGACTTTTTCGGCGGTACTTCGGGCGGAGCAGCCATGGCCGCAGCCTTTGCCCAGGACCTTGAACCGGCAGAAATCGACGCCCGCGTCCACCGCATGTTCATCGAAGGCAAGGCGCTCGCACGCTATACGCTGCCGCGTTACAGCCTGCTCGATCACACCCACTTCGATCACCACCTGCAAAAAGAGTATGGCGACGTTCGCGTCGAGGATGTCTGGTTGCCGTATTTCGCCGTCTCCGCCGATATCTCCAGCGCCACGCTCGAAGTGCATCGCACGGGCCCGCTGTGGCAAGCGATCCGCGCCAGTTCTGCGATCCCGGGATTGCTGCCGCCGTATTTCACGGCCGATGGGCGTATGCTGGTGGACGGCTCGGTCATCGCCAACGTGCCGGTTGAAATGATGCACGCACTCAAAACCGGGCCGAACGTGATCGTCAGCTTCCATGCTCCAGAGATTGAGCGCGTCGAGGTGGATTACAACGCGCTGCCGGCCCGGCGCCAGCTGCTCTGGCGGGCGCTGAACCCGTTCGCCCCGGGCACGCTTCCAAAAGCTCCGTCCGCCGCCACCGTTCTGGTTCGCAGTCTGATGGCCAACCGTGGCCACTATCAGCAACATCTAGGCCCGGACGACTGGCTT
>JANMOL010000137.1:0-10791 GCA_031369245.1 Hyphomicrobium sp.
GAGCGATCCGGCTAACTGGGCTATCCAGTCCGGTGACTACGCAGGGACGCGGTATTCGAAGCTTGACCAGATCACGACGGCAAACGTCGGCAGCCTGAAGGTTGCCTGGACGTTCTCGACCGGCGTTCTTCGTGGTCATGAAGGCGGCCCGCTCGTTATTGGCGATACCATGTATCTCCACTCGGCGTTCCCGAACATCGTGTTCGCTCTCAACCTGAAAGATGAAAACAAGATCATCTGGAAGTATGAGCCAAAGCAGGATCCGTCGGTTATCCCGGTTATGTGCTGTGACACGGTCAACCGTGGCGTGCAGTACGCTGAAGGCAAGATCTTCCTTCACCAGGCCGATACGTCGCTCGTCGCTCTCGATGCGAAGACCGGCAAAGAACTCTGGAAGTCGGTCAATGCTGATCCCAAGCGCGGCGAAACGGGCACAGGCGCTCCGCTCGTCACGAAGGATAAAGTCATCATCGGCGTTTCGGGCGCAGAATTCGGCGTTCGTTGCTTCATCACTGCCTACGACATCAACTCAGGCAAGAAAGTCTGGCGCGCATACTCGATGGGCCCGGATGCAGACATCCTGATGGACCCAGAAAAGACCATGTCGCTCGGCAAGCCGGTCGGCAAGGATTCCTCGCTCAAGACCTGGAATGGCGATCAGTGGAAGATCGGTGGCGGTTCGGTTTGGGGCTATATGGCCTACGATCCTGAACTGAACCTGATGTACTACGGTTCGGGCAACCCATCCACATGGAACCCTGCACAGCGTGCGGGACCGGATGGCAAGCAGATCGACCAGAAGTGGTCAATGACTCACTTCGGCCGTGACGTCGACACCGGTGTGGCCAAGTGGGCCTACCAGATGACGCCGTTCGACGAGTGGGATTATGACGGCATCAACGAGCCGATCCTTGCGAACATCAAGGTTGGCGGCGCAGACCGTAAGGTTCGCGTTCACTTCGACCGTAACGGTTTTGCTTACACGCTTGACCGCGCAACGGGCGAACTGCTTGTCGCTGCAAAGTATGACCCGAAGGTCAACTGGGCAACGGAAGTCGTGATGGATCCCAAGAGCCCACAGTATGGCCGTCCGCAGGTTGTGTCGAAGTATTCGACCTTCCAGAACGGTCAAGACGTGAACTCTAAGGGCATCTGCCCGGCAGCTCTCGGTTCTAAGGACCAGCAGCCAGCGTCGTTCTCGATGCTGACCGGCCTGTTCTATGTTCCGACGAACCACGTGTGCATGGATTACGAACCATTCAAGGTTTCGTATACGGCTGGTCAGCCATACGTTGGCGCCACGCTCTCCATGTTCCCGGCTCCGGACAGCCATGGCGGCATGGGTAACTTCATTGCCTGGGACGCTGCAGCTGGCAAGATCGTCTGGTCGAAGCCTGAGCAGTTCTCGGTCTGGTCGGGTGCACTCACCACCGCTGGTGGCGTTGCATTCTACGGCACGCTCGAAGGTTACTTCAAAGCTGTCGACCAGAAGGATGGCAAGGAACTCTTCAAGTTCAAGACGCCGTCGGGCATCATCGGCAACGCAATGACTTACTCGCATGGCGGTAAGCAGTACGTTGGCGTGTTCTCGGGCGTTGGCGGCTGGGCCGGTATCGGTCTGGCAGCTGGCTTGACGAACCCGACCGATGGTCTGGGTGCAGTCGGTGGCTACGCTGGCCTCCGTCAGTACACCAACCTTGGTGGCTCGCTCACCGTGTTCTCGCTGCCATAATCCGCAGCTCTGACACTCGAGGCCGGCGCAGGGAAACCTGCGCCGGCTTCTTTTTGTGAAGATTGCCGGGCTGTGCTTTGGTCCAGTGCGCTGCTCGCGACGTTGCCGCACATCAAGCGGCATTCAATGGACCGTGCACGCAGCTGGCGCGAACTGCCATCTTGACCCGGCCGATTGATACCCGGTACAGGCAAAACGGCGATGATCGGGGCTGGCTCCCGCGGCGTAAACGAGAATATCGCAATAAAAATGGGACACCTGAGAGGAAACGCGTGAACAAGTTCACCATGAAATGGGCGATTGCGGCTGTAGCTTGCTCAGCGCTCTTTACCGGCACCAGCTTTGCCGAAGACCCGGCCGCAGCGCCAGCGGCCGCCACGCCGGCGCCTGCCGCCGACGCGGTTGCGGCCGCCGGCCCGGTCGGCGATTTTGCTAAAACAGTCGATGGCATCGAGTTTAAGGACGCGCGCTATCGCACGAAAGACGGCACACCGGCACCGGTCGTGACCAAGGACTACCAGGTTGACTGGGCGACGTGGCAGGGCTTCCGCCGTTACCACGACGCGTGCCACGTCTGTCATGGCCCCAACGCACTCGGCAGCACGTTTGCGCCATCGCTAGCGGAGTCGTTGAAGACAATGGATTACGCGACGTTTTACGGCACGGTCGTCGGCGGCCGGATCCGCGATGAAGGCGGCACCAAATACGTCATGCCGGCCTTCGGTGAAGACAGAAACATCATGTGTTATCTCGACGACATCTACACCTACGTCAAGGCACGCTCGCTCAATGCCGAGGGCAAAGGCGGCATGCCGCCGGGCCGTCCGAATGGCCGCGAAGACATCTCGGCCGAGGCCAAGAAGAACGCTGCCGACTGCACCGGCTAAGCCGCGCCGGTCTAAGGTACGTCATTGGAGCCGGGTCGCAGAGCAGTCTGCGGCCCGGCTTTGTATTGACCGCTGATCGCCCGATCGGACGTCTGAAATGCGCGTGCGAAATTTTTTATTTGCACTTATATTGCCGAAATGGCTTTGCTGCCGCTGGTGAATGTATCGAGCTTCAAGGGGACATGACGTGATCGCAGATCTCAAGTTTTTGCCGCTGATCCTTGCTGTGACCGCAGGTCTAGCTGTTGGTGCGTGCAACGAAGAAAAACAGGCCTCTGCTCCGGCAGATAAACCCGCCGCGCAGGCAACGGCCGCGGTCGAGGCAGCCAAAGATGACGCCAAAGGCGTTGCCGCCAAAGTCGAAGCGATGAAGGACGCGGCCGCACCAAAGGTTGAAGCGGCAAAAGAGGCCGTGAAAGACGCCGCTGCGGCTGTCGCTGAAAAAGCAGGCGACCTTAAGGACGCTGCCGTTGTAAAGATGGACGCGGCAATAGACGCTGCAGCCCCCAAAGTCGAGGCGGCGAAAGAGGCTGTCAAGGATGCAGCGGCGGCAGTAGCTGACAAGGTTGCTGACGCGACGGACGCGACTGCCGCCAAGATTGATGCCGTCAAGGACGCAGCCGCGCCAAAAGTTGAAGCCGCGAAGGACGCTGTTAAAGATGCGGTTGCCGCCACATCAGCTGCAGTTGCCGAAGCGACGAAGCCAGCTGATCCTGCACCGGCGGCGGCAGTGCCTGAAGTGAAACCGGCAGAGCCACCTGCAGCCGCACCTGCCCCGGCCGCCGCACCCGCCCCCGATGCAGCAGCTGCCGCCAACCCGGTCGGCGAATTCGCTAAGACGTTGGACGGCGTGGCGTTCAAGGACACCCGCTACCGCGATAAGACCGATCAACCTGTCCCCGTTGTGACCAAAGACTATCAGGTAGACTGGGCAACGTGGCAGGGCTTCCGCCGCTACCATGATGCGTGCCACGTCTGCCACGGCCCCAATGCGCTTGGGTCGACGTTTGCACCCGCTTTAGCTGAATCGTTGAAGACGATCGACTATCCAACCTTCTATGGCATTGTGGTCGGCGGCCAGCAGCGTGAAGCTGGCGGTACCAAGTACATCATGCCGGCTTTTGGCGAGGATAAAAACGTGATGTGCTACCTCGATGACATATACACCTACATCAAGGCCCGCTCGCTGAATGCGGAAGGTAAGGGCGGCATGCCGCCGGGCCGTCCGAATGGCCGCGAAGATATTTCGGCTGAAGCCAAGAAGCGCGCCGCCGACTGCGAAGGTTGAGCGATCATACGCGCTCAGTCGTGGGCTATAAACGTTTGGGGGGTGGCCGGGCAACGGCCGCCCCTTTTGTATTGAATTTGCAAGCTGGCAACGGCTGATCCCCGTCTCCCGCCGGCCAAGCCGCCGCAGGGCCGCTCATGACGCCCACCTCACGAAACGCCCACGTCACGAAACGCCCAAGTCACAAAACGCCCAAGTCACGAAAAATTTGACTTTCTAACGGGAAAAAATGGTCGAACCGCCGCGTTCGACGTAGTAGGTCCGAGATCTCATGCACTGTAACTGTGCAAAATAAGAAATTCTAAGGAAGGCGCCTCCGTCCCATGAGAAACATTCTGGCACTTGCACTGGCCGCGGTCGGCGGTTTCAGTCTGGCCGCATCGGCGGCTGACGCGCCCAAGGCCGATCTTGTCAATCGCCAGCAGCTGCGCGTGTGCGCTGACCCGGCCGACCCGCCGTTCTCGAATGAAAAGCTCGAAGGCTTTGAGAACAAGATCGCCGATATCATCGCCGATGAACTCAAGATCCCGATCGAATATAAATGGTTCCCGAAAGCCACGGGCTTCATTCGCATGACGCTGTTTGCAAAGAAGTGCGACCTCGTCATCGGCTGGGGCCAGGGCGATGATATGGTGCTCAACACCAACGCCATCTACCGCTCGACATCGGCGCTCGTCTACAAAGCCGGTGGCCCGCTCGATGGCGTCGATACGCTTGCTGATCCCAAATTGCAGGGCAAGAAAATCGGCGTCGTGCAAGGCTCGGCCGGCGGCACGGTTGCAGCCAAGTACGGGCTGATGAGCAACGTCAAAGGCTATCGCATGATGGTCGACCGGCGCTACGAAAACCCCGCTCAGGACATGATGAACGACATCCGCTCGGGCGAAGTCGATGCAGGCATTCAGTGGGGCCCGATTGCCGCGTACTGGGCAGCGCGCGGCGGCGAAAAGCTTGTCGTGGTGCCGCTTGTCAAAGAAGCAAGCGGTGGCAAGATCGCGTTTCGCATTACGATGGGCGTGCGCAACGGCGACGACGCTTGGAAGCGTCAGCTCAACGACATCATCCGCAAGCGTCAGCCCGATATCGATAAAGTTCTGTTGGACTTCGGCGTACCGCTGCTGGTTGATGACGACACCTCGATGGACCTGGTGACGGAGCCGCGCAAGTCGGCCGCAGTGAGCGCGCCCGCAGCACAACCCGCAGCGGCAGCAGCTCCAGCTGCAGCACCCGCAACACCGTAATATGCCAACATCTTGCACGCTGCCCCTCGCACGGGGCCGCGTGCGGGTGCGGATCATGCTTGAACAAAGGCCTCCCCCCGCTCATGTCATGGCTTAACCGGTCAGTCAGTTCATCATCCGCGCCATCCCGGCGCGCGCCGCAAAAATTGACCGTGGCCTTCTGTCTGATCGCGACCGTCTCGGTTGTGAGCGGTGTAACGCGTCCGTTGGCAGCAGAACTGCCGCCAGGCGCTGAGGGTGGGCCTGTCGCTGAGCCGTCTGATTACCGGATGGATGAGTATCGCAAACCGGTGCCCGCGACTTTGAAAGGCGCAAAGGTCATTACGGTTGACGAGGCTGTGGCGCTGTGGAGCAGCAAGTCGGCGACGTTCGTCGACGTCTATCCGTATGCGCCAAAGCCAGACAACCTGCCGACCTCGACCGTTTGGCGCGAGCCGGTGCATTACAGCATCGAAGACGCCAAGTGGCTGCCAAACGTCGGCTATGGCGTGTTGTCCAAACAGACCGAAACGTTTTTCAAGACCAATCTCGAAGCGCTGACAGGTGCGGATAAATCAAAGCCGCTGGTGTTTTTTTGCTTGCGCAATTGCTGGATGAGCTGGAATTCAGCCAAGCGGGCGCTGACCTACGGCTACAGCAACATCCTCTGGTTCCCGGACGGCACTGACGCCTGGCAGGAAACGGGCCAGCCGGTGGCGGAAACCAAACCTGTGCCTTGAGCGCACGAGCAAATCGAAATAACGCTCGTCACCGAGCGTGCAGCTTGGCGCAGCACACACACTCAATCCGCCGTCAGCCTTTCATCAAGCCGCGAATGGCGCGCGCCACAGCGCCGGCACGCTCGTCCATGAGTTGCGGGATCTCACAGGCAATCGGAATGTTCTGCTGGCGCTCCTGGAAGACGCGCACGTCCCACGCGTACTTGTCTTCAGCGTCCGTCAGCTTGCCGATTTCGCCAGCCGGAGCCGGCTGAGGGTCCATGGCGCCAAGCTTGGCGAGCGGGCTATCGGTCGGCAGGGCAGCACCCTGCTTTTCGATTTCCTTGGCACGGGCAAGCTGCCGTTTATGAAAGCGTTCGATGCCGGCCATCATCAGCTTGCGCTCTTCGTTGGTGCGGTTGAGGGCGGCTGCAAAAAGTTCGGACAACTTTTGATCACGCGCCGCAGCAGGCTGGCTTTCGGCGTATTTCTTGATGGCCGCTTCCGCCTCATCGAGTTTGATCCGGCGCGAGATGACAAACGCCGACAATTTGCGCGCGACATCGTCCTTCTGCCACCCGGTGGCGGTGTCGAGCGCCGGGCCATCCCAGATCGTGCCCGCATCCAGGGTGTCGACCTTGCGCCAAATGCACGGCCAATCCGGGGTCGATTGATCAGCGCCGCTCACAGCGGTCGCTGCCAGCGCGAAGACCGCTACTGCGCTCAGCGTTACGGCCGCGGCGCGGGAGCTGTTTGTGGCGATCAGACGTGCGTTCATCGGTTTAGTCCTCAAGTTGCCCCGCCTGGTCCGCCGCGGCGGGCGATCAGGCCTTTGGAGGGATTATAGGCATAGACGGCTGATGCTAGAAATACGGCCGTGCAAGTTAAAACGACCAATAGCGAGACGGTATCAATTTGCCCGTGGAAGGCAAAACGGATCAATTCCACGCAATAGCTGAATGGATTGAGCCGGCAGATTTCATACAGCATCGGGCTCGCCTCGCGGATGCGCCACAGCGGATAAAGCGCCGACGAGGCAAAGAACATCGGGAAGATCACGAAGTTCATGACGCCTGCGAAGTTCTCAAGCTGCTTGATGACCGACGACATAAAGAGCGCCAGCGAGCCGAGCATCAGCCCGGCAATCAACAGCGCCGGTATGATCGTGATGTATCCAGCGACCGGCTGCAGGAACGCCGGCAGGCCAAACAGGGGTGTGACGATGGGCTCAGCGACCGAACCCGCCACGGAAGCAAGCCATGCTGGCGGATCATACATCGTGAACAGTTTGATCTCTGTGATCGCTGGCGAGCGGATATCCCAGAACCAGGCGACAAACAGGAATGCGAACACCTGGAGCAGCGCAACAGATACCCCGCCGAGCAGTTTTGAGAGCAATAGGAACGAGCGCGGGAACGGGCTGACGAGCAAGGTCCGCATGGCCCCAGTCTCGCGATCGTAGACCATCGACAACGAGGACTGCATGGCGTTGAATAGCAGGATCATGCCGATCAGGCCGGGTGCGATGAACTCCTCATACAACACATAGGATTCATACGGCGGAATGATCGAGACGCCGAGCGTCTGGCGGAAACCGGCTGCGAAAATAAACAACCAGATGAGCGGCCGCACAAGTGCTGACAAAAACCGTTCGCGCTGGTGCAGGTAACGCAGCACTTCACGCCAGACGATGCCCTTGAAGCAGGCCGCATAGCTCGCGACGTTGAGGCGGGCGTGAGGCGGTGCGCTTGCCGCCGCAAGGGCGGTTGCCGATGCGCTTGTGCGTGCTGGCGATGTCTTCAACACCTGTGTTGTCATCACGCAGCGTCCTCGATAGCGGCCGTCGATCCAGTGATTGCGCGGAAGGCGGCGCTGACCGTGGTCTGCCCGGTCGACTTCAAGAACTCCGGCACGGCACCTTCAAACAGCACACGGCCTTTGTGCAGTACGACGACTAAATCGCCAGTCAGCACTTCGTCCATCAAATGCGTGGCCCACAGGACGCCGAGGTTTTGAGACGCGACGAGCCCGCGCACGATTCTGACCACACTCTCACGCGATCCAACGTCGAGGCCAACGGTGGCCTCGTCCAACAGCAGCAAATTCGGCCGATGCATCAGCGAGCGGGCAATCTCAACCCGGCGCGCCTGACCGCCCGAAAGCGAACGGACTTTATCGCGCGCTCTGTCGGCCAAGCCGACAACTTCGAGCGCCTGTTCGCCGCGCGCCGTCGCGTCGGCGCCTTGCAGGCCATGCAATGCGGCGTGGTATTTCAGGTTCTGGAGCAGCGATAAATCGTTATCGAGCGTGCGGCTCTGGAACACGACGCCCAGGCGCTGCAGCGCTTGCGATGGCCGGCGGCGGACATCGTGGCCCAGAATCGAAATGGTGCCGGAGATGTTGTCATAGAGCCGCGTTACGAGCGAAAAGAGCGTCGATTTTCCAGCACCATTGAGGCCGAGCAGCACGACAAACGCGCCTTGCTGCACGGTTAGCGAAACATTATCGAGCACGCGCTTGTCCCCGAAGTTATGGCTCACGCCATCAACAACGAGTGCTGGAAGGGGCCCGGTTGTTGCGCCCGGCTTGCTGCCCTTGCTTGCGGTCATCACAATGCAATCTACCTCCTTAAAGCCGCTCATTTGGCCGAGCCCAGCACCGGCATCGCCGCCACCGGGCTCGACCGTTTGTCAGTTCTGCGTGATCACGACGCCCCACGGATAGCGGCCGGTTTTGATCGATTTGATCGCCTTCATGCTTTCGACATCGACTGCGGTCACGTCATTGGACGCACCGTTGGTCGTGAAGAGGGTTTTGTCGTCGGGGCTCAGATACATCTGCCAGACGCGCTGGCCGACCAGAACGTATTTTTCAACTTTCAAGGTCGCCGTGTCGATAATCGCCACGCGATTTGCCGGCCCAAGCGCCACAAACGCCTTTTTGCCATCCGCCGTAATGCGAATGCCAACGGGCTGGATTGCTTCTTTCGCAACACCCTGGATTTCAAACGTCACCTTGCCGATGACTTTGCGGTCTGCCGGATTGAGGACCGTGACAGTGCCGCCGATCTCGGACGACACCCATAACTGCGTATTTTGTTTGTTGAACATCGCCACCCGCGGGCGGCTATCGACCAGCACATTATCGAACGTTTTGTGCGTCGACGTATCGATGAAGTGCGCCATGTTCGTCGTCTCGGACGTATTGACCAGAACTTTGCCATCCGGGCTCATGCCCATGCCTTCCGGCTCCACGCCAACGGGGATGTCCGAGATGATCGCGCCCGTTTCAATGTTAACAACGGTGACCAGGTTATCGTCTTCGTTGGCGATATAGAGCGTCTTGCCGTCGGGGTGCAGGACCAGCAGTTCGGGATCAGGGCCGGACGCCAGCGTCTTGACGAATTCATACGTCTTGGCATCGTAGACTTGCACGATATTGTCGTCGCTGGTGCAGACGATGATCCACTTGCCGTCCTTACTGAGAATGATACCGCGCGGGCGCTGGCCGACCTTGATGGTCTTCGTCACCTCAAGCTTTTCGCCATCGATGACAGAGATTGAGTTGTCTTTTTCATTGGTGACAAACACGGTGTACGCGGCAGCGGGAACCGCGGTCAGCGCGAGCAAGCCAGCGGTTCCGGCGGCGGTCAGAGCGAGTGTCAATCGAGACATGATTTTCTCCGGTAAAACATCAGACTTTTGGGGCGCCACCACAACCCAGTAAAGACTACTGCGTGTACGCCTTGCACTTGGTTTCGGGTTTGTCGATGCCGAGCGTATCGAGCTCGGTAAATTGGTGCAGATAGCCGGGTTGCGGCGAAATGCTGACCATCAATTTGGCTGTCGTCACGATCAGCGGTTGGCGCAACTGGCCATTCCACGGGCGGATGGTTGTTGCAACGCCTTTGAAGGCTGCAACCTCGAATTCAGGCGAGCGGATGAAGGCGTTCAAGAGCTTGAAATCAGCAGTTTGTTTGCGCGTCAGGGCTTCGCCGATAACACGAACGGCGAGCCAGGAATCGTAGTCGAGCGGACGCATATTGCGGGTGGTCAGGCGGCGAAAGCGGTTTTGGAACTGTGTGCCGCCCCACAGCTCAAGGGCTGGATGCCAACTCGTCGCTGTCAGCCCTGCCGAACCCGCAACCGGCCGCGGGATCCAGGTTCGATAAGGCATGTAGTCCCCAAACAGCTGGCCCTCATCGGCGACGATCACGACGTCATGCTCTTTTGCGTTTTGCGTGAATTGCGGAATCTGCTGCTGGACTTGTTCAAAGCCGCCATCGGCACGCCGGCTGCCTGGTTCATACTTGAATTCGCGTTCTTCGACGATTTTCGATCCAAACCGCTTGGCAGCTCTGCGGTAGGCTTCAGCCAAAAGCTTATCATTGGGTTGCGGGCCGGAAATTAAAAACCAATTGCGCCATTGTTTCCACGACAGGTACTGCCCGAGTGCATCCGCCAGCATGGTACGGGTTGGCGCGACGTGAACAACGTTGGCCCGGCAATTCTCTTCTCGCAACCCATCGTCGGGCGAGCCGACATTGATC
Organism: Hyphomicrobium sp.; assembly: GCA_031369245.1. GTDB lineage: Bacteria > Pseudomonadota > Alphaproteobacteria > Rhizobiales > Hyphomicrobiaceae > Hyphomicrobium_B. The sequence goes on from JANMOL010000137.1 coordinate 10,396, forward strand.
ACGAGCGCGGGCTTGCCAGCCAGCGCATCGGCAAACTTCAGCAGGCTCTCGGGTTCCAAATCTGCCACCACGAAACTGGTTCCGGCAGCGACCTTGTCCGACGCGGTTTTGATTAAATCATCGAGGCTGGCATTTTCCGCGACATCGAGCTTGAAACTTTGCTTCAAGAACTTGCCGGTCGTATTGTTGTCGGCGATAGCCAGGCGGGCGCCTGCAATACCTTCCTCAGCGGGCGGCAAATCCAGCAGCGAAAGCGGCGGACTGGTATCGCGCAGCTGGCGGACGTACAGCACGGACACCGTCGTCACGTCACCAGCAGGCGCATCCGTTGCGGCTGCCGCAGCGGGGGCCGCGGCCGGTGCCGGTGTGGGTGCGAGTGTGGGCGCGGCCGGCACG
>JANMOL010000487.1:0-1675 GCA_031369245.1 Hyphomicrobium sp.
GCTGCAGGCGGCCGCAATGTATCAAGGTAGCTTGCAACCAAACCGATCATTTGGGCTGATAGTTCATGGCCGTCGAGGAGCGCGCTCTCACCATTGGGGGCGGCTCGGCAGGCGATCTCATGCGGCGTGCAATCGCCCCACGGCTTTGGCTGGCGCGGGCTGGAGAGGCCGATGTCGATGGCAAACGCGTGCGCGATCTGATCGGACAGGGTTGCCTGCGCTGACTTCCAGCCGAACCGGCCGACGGCCGTTTTTCCGTCCGGCGAAAGACGATTGACGCGGCCGGATATGCCGTCGCGGTCGTGATCTTGGGGGTCGGCGCGCTTGGCGATTTCGTCATCCGTGACAGCGTCGAAGGCGGCGCGGCCTGCGAGCGGCTGCGCGAGACGAACCCCGGCCTTTATGCCAGCCGCCAGGGTTTGGCCCGGCAAGTCAAACGCCAGACGCGGCAAAAACTGCGCGGAGCCCTCCGGCTGCAGGCCTTGCACCGCGCCGGTTTGCAATTGCAGGCCATAGACCGGATCGGTGGCTCCGCGCGCGTCGCCGAACCGAACAACAGCGCCGGCTAGCTCGCGGCGTCCGTCAGAGCGCACCACAATCCGCGCCCCGCCGCCCTTGGCATGACACGTGGCGCAGCTGCGGGCGTTGAACAGTGGCCCGAGGCCATCGGAGGCATCGGTGGACGAGGGTGCCGGAATCCATACCCGATCGAACAGCGCGCGCCCGGCGGCTCCATCGAGCTCTGCCGCGGCTAGTGCTGCGATGGACGCTAAACTGATGGTGGCGACGACGACTGCCCGCTGCGCGTTCATGTGACGGTGTAGTAGCCCATCATGCCGGTTTCCTGATGCTCGAGGATGTGACAGTGCAGCATCCATTTTCCAGGGTTGTCGGCCAAAATTGCCACTTCAAGGCGCTCGTTCGGCGCGATCAAAACCGTGTCGGCGCGGTAGACCGGACGTTTTCTCAGGCTCGACTTTAGTACCTCGAAAGTGTGGCCGTGAATATGGATCGGATGGGTATGCGGCGTGACGTTTTTCAACTCGAAAACGTAACTCTGCCCGCGTTTCAATGCGGCCAGAGGCGCACCCAGATCTTTATGATCGACACTGGCCCAGGATTGCTTGTTGATGGCCCAGAACGAGCGCTTCGACAAACACAGCGTGCCGATCTCGAGCCCGCCAGCGCCGCTCAGTTCTGCGATCGATTGGCCGGTGGCGGTCGCTGAGAACGTAAACTCCAGGCGTTCGGCAGCGACCCGATCGGCGGCCTTAAAGTGACCGGCGCGCAAGGCCGGGGCTTTGAACTTTCCCCAACGTTTGCTGGCGCCTTGCGCCACGAATTCCGCAAGCACCACGGGCTCGGGCGCAAAGTAATCGATGAGCCTCGCGGTCCCGCCGGCTTTGGGCGTGCGCATCAAAATATCGACGCGGCCAGCTGGTCCAAACCGCCAGGATTCGAGCGGGATTGGCTTGCAGGCATTACCATCGATGGCGATGATCGCTGCTTCGGCACCTTCGATGCCAACTTCGGAGATGCGGGCTGGGTCAACATTGAGGAGCCGGACGCGGACGTTGGCTGCGGCCGCGACTTTGAACACCGGCTTCGTCACACCGTTGATCGAGCGCACCGTGCCGTAGCTGCCGGCCTTGGCAGCGCCCTCGTCGGTGGTGAA
>JANMOL010000253.1:0-2564 GCA_031369245.1 Hyphomicrobium sp.
GAGCGAGGACGACGAGGATGACGGCCCGCAGCCGGTGCTGGTCGATGCGACAGCCAAGAAGGCAATATCCGGACCAAAAGATAAGAGCGAGAAGCCCAAGTCATCGGGCGCGGTGCCGAGCGTGCCGCGCCGCAAGAAATACTACTAAGTTCGCCGATATCGTTCGAAAAAAATCAAAAACGCCGGGTGAAAGCCCGGCGTTTTTTTTGTCAGCCGCACTCGTACAATGCGCGGTTTAAATTCTTCGTCATGGCCGCGGAGGCGGCCAGCCACCACAAGGGTCAGAGTGCTCAGGCTTGTAGTGGAAGCGGATCGTGGCAACACAATTGGCCACACCCTATTGGATCTTAAGCATTCCTGCCGTGGGTGACCGCCTTCGCGGCCATGACGGTGGTGGTGGTTTGGTCCGTGCTCCCTTTCCACCACGGCCACGTCGCGAACGGCTTTGAGAGACCGCAACATCAACCAGCCAACCCATTTGCCGCCATCGCCGCAAGCTTGTACGATCGTGAGCGGACGGAGTGAATGGTTGCCCACAACAGCATGCGCAAAGCGGTCAAATTTCTCCATACATTGGCGTCCTGCGGACTGATCGGGGCGCTGCTCGGCTACATGATCGTTCTGATCTACGCGCCCCAGGATACGGCGCGCACCTACGCCGACGTGCGCCACACCATCAACGCGCTGTGCAACTACCTGCTGTTTCCATCGCTGGCGGTGGCGCTCGTCACAGGCCTGCTGTCGATGGTGGTGCACCAGCCGTTCATGGACAAGCGCTGGGTGTGGTTCAAGGCCGCGCTCGGATTGGGCATGTTGGAAGCGACGCTCGCCGTTATTCAGTCGAAGGCCAATTACGCGGCGAAGATTTCAGCCAAAATCGCCGCTGGCGAAGCCGATGCCGGCGCGCTCACCAGCGCGCTGTCGACCGAGTGGACGTCGCTTTGCGCCATCATGGCGCTGTCGATCGCCAATATCGTGCTGGGGGTGTGGCGGCCGCCGCTCTATAAACGACGGCCCGGCTAGTCAGTCACCCGATGCTTACTTGCTCAATGAGCAAGCACGCCCTCACCCAATCAGCACCGGCGTCTTGCCGATCATCGTCGGTGCTGTCACCTGCTTGATCAGGAAATCGGCGACGTCTGCGCGCGAGATGAACCCGCCGCGCCAATCTTTCATATCGGGCAAGACTTTGTAGCGGCCGGTTGCCGCGCCATTCGTCAGCCCGCCCGGCCGCGCGATGGTCCAATCAAAACCGCTGTGGGTGATAATGTCTTCGGCGATATCTTTGTCGCTGTAGACCCGCTGCAGCATCAACGGGAACAGCAGATTGTCATAGAGAAATCCGATTCGGCCGCGGCTGTTGCCCGCGCCCGCGCCGGTGACCGCGATCAGCCGTTTCGGCCCGGCGGCCGTCATGGCGTCGACGAGAATACGGGTCGATTTTGAAAACAACGTGGTGCCGAAAATCAGCTCCTGCGCGCTCGCCACGCCAAGCGACTGGATGACAACATCGGCTCCAACGAGGGCTGTGTCGAGATCGGCACGCGCCAGCGCATCGCCCGGAATTTTATGCAGCTTGGCATCGGTGATGGGAATGCTGGCGGCCGAGCGCGCAAAAGCGCGGATCGTGTGGCCAGCCGCCAGGCCCGCCTTGACGGTCTCGAGCCCGATGCCCTTGCTCGCGCCGATGATGAGGAGAGTGGCCATGGCAATCCTTCAAGCCGCACGCTGACCGCGCGGCGTGACGGATCATATCAGCTGGCGATACAACAGCAAGAATAGTGTCTTGCCACGAATCACATTTCGGGAGATTAATTCCGGCATCGCCGAAGCAGCTTCTTTGTATCTCGTCGCGCTGTTACCCGTCCTGCCCCCAGGGCGTCGGCGACGAACAGAGTGGCTTGTCCTTCGCCACTCTGTCATCAGGGCCCAGCAGACTTGGTCTGGCCCGGAAAAGAGTGGTCTCCCCGGCCACTCTTTTTCTTTTTGTGCAGACGCATCAGCGGCGCAGAGGCCGGCAAAAAAGCCTTGCAACCTGCCGTCTTCACACAAGCGCCGCGCGCAGTTTGCTCACATGCGCGCTCAGCACCGCGCCGTCTTCCATCTTGCCCGTGTGCGCTTTGAGCGGCACGCCGTCGTGACGCGGGATGACGTGAACATGTAGATGAAACACCGTCTGCCCGCCCGCGGGTTCGTTAAATTGCATGACAGTGATGCCGTCGGCGGCGAACGCGGCCTTCGCGGCAACCGCGATTTTTTGAACCAGCGGCAGCAGTTTTGCGAGCACGGCCGGATCGGCATCGAGCATGGTGCGTGATGCAGCCTTTGGAACAATCAGCACGTGCCCCGGCGCTTGCGGCATGACATCCATGAAGCACAGCGCGTCAGCGTCCTCGTAGACCGTGTGACACGGGATCTCGCCGCGCAGAATTTTCGCGAAAATGTTGCTCTCGTCGTAAGCGGTCATGGCGTGCCTCATGGAACTGTATCCAGGAGAAATAGCCCGAGGTCGTCGAGCCGTAAAGCGGCCCACGCAAATGCCGGCCTGCAAGCTCGCCAACCAG
>JANMOL010000254.1:0-3357 GCA_031369245.1 Hyphomicrobium sp.
TGGCGCCTGTCATGCGCGGCGTCATCGTGTTGCTGACGCCAATGACCAAAGCGATCGAGTTTATCGTGCGCCAGCTGCTGAAGCTGACACCCGGCAAAGCCGACGATGCGGCCAACATTCTGGCTGCGCATGAAGAAATCCGCGGCACGATTGATCTCCAGGCCAAAGAAGGCTCGGTTGCCAAGGGTGACGCCAATATGCTGGGCGGCGTCCTCGATCTGCGCGATCTCGAAGTCGCCGACATCATGGTTCACCGCACCAAGATGGAAAAAATCAACGCCGATGATCCGCCATCCAAAATTCTCGACGAAATATTGAAGTCGCAATACACCCGCGCGCCGGTTTGGAAGGATGAGCCAGAAAACATTGTCGGCGTGCTGCACACCAAGGACGTGCTGTTGGCACTCGGCCGCTCAGGCTGGGACCCATCGAAGCTCGATATCATGAGCTTCACGACAGAACCCTGGTTCGTACCCGACACCACGAGCGTCAAGGATCAGCTCAATCTGTTCTTGAAGAAAAAAGCTCAGCTGGCGCTCGTGGTTGATGAGTACGGCGAAGTGCAGGGCCTGATTACACTCGAAGATATTCTCGAAGAAATCGTCGGCCAGATCACCGACGAGCACGACACCCAGGAAAGCCATATCCGCCCGCAAGCCGATGGCACGATCAACGTCGACGGCATCGTGGCCATCCGCGACATAAACCGTCAAATGGATTGGGACCTGCCGGACGAAGAGGCGACAACCATTGCCGGCCTCGTCATTCACGAAGCCCAAACGATCCCGGAGCCAGGGCAAATCTTCACATTTCACGGCTACAGGTTCGAGATCTTGCGCAAATCCCGCAATAAAATCACCGCGCTCCGGATCAAGCCCGTGCCAGCGGCAAAGCCAGACGATGCGGCATCAGCCGAAAACAACGCCATGGATGCAGGCTAGGCGAGCTTAGCCGGAAAATATTTTTTCGCCCGGCGCGTAGGTGGCAAGCGCGAGGGCGTGGATAATCCCGCCGACCTCGCCGGCTAGCACCTCATTGACCATGCGGTGCCGTTCAACGCGCGATCTTCCGGTAAACGCCTCCGACACAATCAGCACCCGGAAATGGCTCTCGCCGGTGCCCGGAGACGATCTGTGACCGGCATGCATCTCGGATTCATTGATCACATCGAGCCGGATGGGCTCAAGCGCGATCATCAGTTTCTCTCTGAGACGCGTCTCAGCCGACACGGTTTAGCCTCGCAAATCTGTAATCATGTTAGTGACGTTTAAAGGTGGCGTTAAATCCTTCAAGGCACATTTGCAACGGACGAGAGCGTCGCACTAAGGCCGCTTGTTTCGCAACCCGGGAACGACCATAATCAGCGGCCATGAAATTAGACTCTAAAATCTTTGACAGCATTCGCGTTGCGGGCAAGCGCTCGACCACGTCAAAGCGTGATGCGCGCGCTCCCGAGTGCCAATGGAAGGGTTGCGACAAGCCCGGCGGGCATCGCGCGCCCATGGGCCGTGGCCGCGACGGCGAGTACTATAATTTCTGCATGGATCACGTCCGGCAGTACAACCAGAGCTATAACTATTTTGATGGCATGAGCGATGCTGAGGTCGATAGCTTTCGCAAGGATGCCATCACCGGCCACCGCCCGACCTGGAAAAGCGGCGCCAACGCCTGGGCCCACGGCACGCGCGACGGCGCCCGGACGGCGGAGGCAGCCGAACGGGTCGCGCAATCGGCGTCGCATACCGTTCGCAAGCCGCGCAGTTCAAGGGCTGCAACCGCACCGAGCTATCAACGCCAGTTGAAGCCGCTGGAGCGCAAGGCGCTCCGGACCATGGATCTGGCCGATGACGTTGGCCGCGAGCAAATCAAGGCGCGCTTCAAGGATCTCGTCAAAGTTCACCACCCCGACGCAAACGGCGGCGATAGCCGGTCGGAGGAAAAGTTGCGCGAGATCATCCAAGCCTATAATTATCTAAAGCAAGCGGGCCTCGCTTAAGCGCAGTAGCGCCAGCTGGCCTTGAGTGGTGGGGTCGAGAGCGGTGGGCCTCGGCGCGCACAGCAGGTCTTTTATCTCAGCCAGGAACCCTCACGAAAATGCGCACGCCAACCAGCGCCGCCACAGGCGCGCCAACGTCCGGAATGCCGGATATGAAGCTTTCGGTCCGCCAGGTTTTCGGCATCGATAGCGATCTGGAAGTTCCCGCCTACTCAAAGGCCGACGAACACGTCCCCGACCTTGATCCGGACTATTTGTTCAACCGCGATGTCACGCTGGCCGTGCTCGCGGGCTTCAAACACAATCGCCGCGTCATGATCCAGGGCTACCACGGCACCGGCAAGTCGACGCACATCGAGCAGGTCGCAGCCCGCCTCAATTGGCCGTGCGTGCGCGTCAACCTCGACAGCCACGTCTCGCGCATCGATCTCGTCGGCAAGGATGCGATCGTTTTGAAAGACGGCAAGCAGGTCACCGAGTTCAAGGAAGGCATCCTGCCGTGGGCCTTGCAAAGCAACGTCGCGCTGTGCTTCGACGAGTATGATGCCGGCCGCCCGGACGTCATGTTCGTCATCCAGCGCGTGCTCGAAGTCTCAGGCAAGCTGACGCTGCTGGACCAATCGAAGGTCATCCGCCCGCATCCGGCCTTCCGCATGTTTGCAACGACGAACACGATCGGCCTGGGAGATACCTCGGGTCTCTATCTCGGCACGCAGCAGATCAATCAGGGCCAGATGGACCGCTGGTCGATCGTCGCGACGCTCAACTATCTGCCGCATGATGATGAAGCGAAAATCGTGCTGTCGAAGGTCAAGGCCTTTGCCAAGACCGATGCCAAGCGCAAGCAAGTGTCGCACATGGTCCGCGTCGCCGACCTGACGCGCTCAGCCTTTATCAACGGCGATTTATCGACTGTGATGAGTCCGCGCACCGTCATGACCTGGGCCGAGAACGCTGAGATTTTCGGTGATCTCGGGTTCGCGTTTCGCGTCACGTTCCTCAACAAATGCGATGATCTTGAAAAGCCGCTGGTCGCGGAGTTTTACCAGCGCTGCTTTGGCGAAGAACTGCCCGAAAGCACGGCTAATGTCGCGTTGAGTTGAGGCTTTCGAAAACAGTCGACGATGGTAGTCTTAGGTAAGTGCGCGCATGGCTACCCCGCCAACCAAACGCAAAGAAGCCCCGTCCGAGCCGTTCAAGCGCGTGCTGGCGCCCGCCGTCCGCGCCATCGCGGGCGACGCTGACGTCGATGTCACATTTGGCCCGGGAAAACCCGAGGCCACCGGTAAATCGATGCAATTGCCAGAGCCAACGCGCGCCCCTTCGCTCAAGGAAATCGCGGTCATTCGCGGCTGGGCCGA
>JANMOL010000258.1:0-5726 GCA_031369245.1 Hyphomicrobium sp.
TTGAAAACCCGCGCCACATCGAAATTCAGGTGCTCGGCGATAAGCACGGCAACGTCGTCTATCTCGGTGAGCGCGAATGCTCGATCCAGCGCCGTAATCAGAAGGTGCTGGAAGAGGCGCCGTCTCCCCTGCTGGATGAAAAAACCCGCAGGGCCATGGGCGAGCAGGCCGTCGCGCTGTCCAAAGCCGTCGGCTACGACAGCGCCGGCACGGTTGAATTCGTCGCTGGCCAGGACCGCTCGTTCTTCTTCCTGGAAATGAATACCCGCCTGCAAGTTGAGCATCCGGTGACCGAGCTGATCACCGGCGTCGATCTGGTTGAACAGATGATCCGCGTCGCGGCAGGCGAAAAGCTGCCGTTCAAGCAGGCCGACATGAAACTGACCGGCTGGGCGGTTGAAAGCCGCGTCTATGCCGAAGATCCCTACCGCAACTTCCTGCCGTCGATCGGCCGCCTGGTGAAGTACCGCCCGCCCGCCGAGTCCGTCCGCGACGGCATCACCGTCCGCAACGACACCGGCGTGTTCGAGGGCGGCGAGATCTCGATGTTCTATGATCCGATGATCGCCAAGCTGGTGACCCACGGGCCGACGCGTGAGGCTGCGATCGATGCCCAGGCCGCAGCGCTCGACGCCTTCCACATCGATGGCATTCAGCACAACATCCCGTTCCTGACGAGCGTCATGCAGAACCCGCGCTGGCGCTCGGGCAAGCTCTCGACCGGCTTCATCAAGGAAGAATTTCCCGATGGCTTCAAGCCGCGCCGCGCCGAGGGCCGGGATCTGACAACGCTTTCGGCTGTGGCCGCTGTCATGGACCATTTGGGCAATGAGCGCCGCCGCAGCATCACCCACCAGATGACCGGGCGGTCGGTCCGCTTCGCCAAGCGCCGCGTTGTTCAAGTGGGCGATCAGAGCGTGCTGCTCGAAGTCATGGGCGCGCATCCGGGGCCCTATTATGTGTCGATGCTCGATCAGGCCGGTGAGCCGACGCAGACCATGGAGATAACCTCTGACTGGTGGCCAGGTCAGCCGGTTTGGCACGGCACGGTTGCGGGCAAGGCGGTCTCGGTCCAGGTCCGCACCATCCCCAACGGCCTCAACCTCGCCTATCACGGCGTGCAGGAGCCGGTTTACGTTTACACCGCGCGCGAAGCCGAGCTGGCGGCCTTGATGCCGGTCAAAGCCGCGGCCGATATGTCGAAATTCCTGCTCTGCCCGATGCCGGGTCTCATCAAGGCCATTAGCGTCGAAGAGGGCGCCAAGGTTCAGGCCGGCGACAATCTGGCCGTGGTCGAGGCGATGAAGATGGAGAACATCCTCAAGGCCGAGCGCGACGGGGTGGTCAAAAAGGTCAACGCCAAAGCGGGCGACAGCCTCGCCGTCGATGCGGTTATCCTCGAGTTCGCCTGAGGCGCGTACTTGGACGTGCCAGTGGACCTGCCAATGGACGTTCCATTGGACGTGCCCGTGGCCGCGGGCATCGGCGATGGCATTGAATGCCACCCGCCGGTGCCGCCGCTAACGGTTTTTGAACGCTTGTACGGCATCCTCTGCAACTTGAAGCCAGCCTGCAGAGCGCCATGTCCTCCCTGACCGTGATTGAACTGATCGACCCGCGCGGACGGGTCAACCGCAAGGGTCTGATCCTGCTCACCACGGTGATGCTGGGCGCTCAAACCGGCGTCTACGGCGCGATGTACAAGATGGGGATCGAACCCCAGACTGGCATTGGGCTGGTTTTCCACAGCCTATTTCTATGGCTCGGGATCGTCGCCGTTGCCAAGCGGCTGCACGATTTGGGTATCCGCGCGACCGCTTTGGTCTGGGCCGGGCTCGGTTTCGCGGTCTGGTCGCTGGTGCTGGCGTTCGCGATTGTCGCCGTCATTTCGAATGGCGCCACGGATCCGGGCGGTCCGGCGCTGACACTGGGTGTGCTGGCCTCCATGCTGCCGCTTTTCGCGGTCGCCATCTGGCTGCACTGCGCCACCGGTGAGGCCGGATCCAACCGGTACGGCGAGGTGCCGGGCGCGCACGGCTTTTCCTACCCGCACACCGCTGAGCGGCACCGTTCAGCCGCCGCCTGATCAGTTGCGCGCGCTGAACCGGCTGGCCTCGCGACGGAGCCGTTCGAGGATTGGTTCGGACGACTCCTCGTTTCGCGTCTCGGGGTAGACCATATAAACCGGGTAGGTGAATTTGCGGCCGCGCTTGGGCTGCCGTAAGCGCCCGCGTGCGACGTGGCTGCGCACCATCCGTGCTGGAAAATAGCCCGAGCATTCATTCGCGAGCAGGTAGTCGAGGCTCATTGGACCGAGGTCGAGGCTGATTGCCGGATTGGCGAGTTCAGGGAACGCAGCCTCGTGATCTTGCAGGAAATCCGCACCCCAATCGTTCAAAACGTACTCGCTCGAGGCTTTACGGCTGCCGGATTTTGCCGACGAAACCAGCACGAACTCTTCGTCAAAGAGGTGCTCGATCGTCAGCCCAGGCGGCGGCGAGGGGCGGTACATAATGGCAAGATCGAGCGTGCCTTCAATCAGCCGCTGGTTCAAAACCGATGGCAGGCCGGCGGTTGCCGAGACGGCGACTTCGGGGATGTCGGTCCGCAGCCCCGACATCCAGCGCAACAGGAAGCCGCTCCACAGACTGAGCGGCGCGCCGATCGAAAGGTGGTCGGGATGCTGGTCGGCAAGGCTGACTTGGAGCTGCGCTTGCTGCCACACCCGCACCATGGCCAGGGCGTGCTTTTGGAAAAGCTCTCCAGCCCCCGTCAGCTCGGCACCTGATTTCGATCGCAGGAAGAGCGGCCGGCCCAAGAGATCCTCTAGTCCCTTGATGCGCGCTGAAACAGTCGATTGGGTGATGTTCATCTTGCCGGCGGCCTCGATGAAACTGCCCGTTTCGACCACCATCAAAAAGGTACGAGCGAGGCTGACATCCATGACGAACTCCACGGCCAATTTTTACGCGTCCCATCATCTATCGAAATTTTCGATAGCAACAACCATCAAATTTCGTTTGTGTAGTTGATTGAATTTCCCCAATGTCAAGACGTCTCGACTCGAGTCGGGTCAACGGACGTTTTGCGTCTGTGAAAAATCAAAACGGAAGGACGACACACAATGGCAAAAGCTGCAAAGAAGGCCGCTAAGAAGGCCCCCGCTAAGAAAGCGGCAAAGAAGAAGAAGTAATTCGAACCCGCCGCGATTAGCTGGAGCGGCCGTAATGACCCGCATGGCTCTTACGGTTGGCACGTTCGCAGCTCTTCTTATGACCTCGGCCGCCTCAGCGGTCACGGTCACCAACCGGGGTGACAAGGAGACGAAACTCTCCATCATCGAAGGTGAGGCCAAACAGGATCAAATCCTGTCGGCCGGCAAGGTGATCGAGGGGGTCTGTCAGAAGGGCTGTATCATCCGCCTCAACGACAATGACAACGACGAGTATGAGCTTGAGGGCTCAGAAAGTGTGTCGGTTGATGAGGGATTTCTGTACTATGACGGTCAGGATGCTGGGAGCGCGCCGCCAGCCGGCAGCACTCCTCCGGCAACCGAGACGCCGGCACAGTAGAGATGATCGCGGCAACGCATAAAGCGCCTGTCTCCAGATGTGGAGGCAGGCGCTTTTCATTGGGTTTTTGGCAGGTCATAGCTGCTGTTGAGCCTAAACGGCTCGCCGTTACCGGGCCGTGGCTGATGCCGCAATCGCGGCCAGCGCGGACGTTGTCGCGCCGACGTCGAGCGCTGCGGCTGAGACCGGACACACTTGGCCAAAGACCGCCTCGAAGCTGTGGCGCAAAGCGACGTCGGCATCGGCCATGGTGACCGGCAGGCCGAGGTCTGTCAGGCTGGTGACACCTTGATCGCTGATCCCGCACGGCACGATGCCGCGGTAGTGGCGCAGATCGGGCTCGACATTCAGGCTGATGCCGTGGGTCGTCACCCAGCGGCTGACGCGCAATCCGATGGCTGCTATTTTATCCTCGCCAGCGCTGCGCTGGTCTGGCCGGCGGACCCAGATGCCGACTCGGCCCGGGCGTGTCTCGCCCTTGACGTTGAACGTCGCCAAGGTCGCAATAATCCAGCGCTCGAGGTCGGTCACGAGCGCGCGGACATCGCCGCCGCGCCGTTTTAAATCGAGCATGATGTAGACCACGCGCTGACCTGGGCCGTGGTAGGTGTACTGGCCGCCCCGGCCGGCTTGAAAAACAGGAAGCCGGTTGGGCTCTAACAGGTGCTCGGGATTGGCACTGGTACCGGCGGTGTAGAGCGGCGGGTGCTCGAGCAGCCAGATGAGTTCGGCCGCGCCAGCGTCGCGAATAGCGGCTGCACGATCGGCCATGATCGCAAGCGCGGTCTCATAGCCGACAGGTGTGCCACTGACGGCCCATTCGATGCTGTGGTGCGCGCGTTCCAGCTGTGGTGTCATCGCGGGCCTCAATGGCGGCTCGGCTGGCATCATAGCACGGGCCCGTAAGCGGCGCCGGTTCGCGGTCAAACTGCCGCTTGCGTTCGCCAGATCGCTCTGTTACCTGAGGCAACCTCGGCAGTCTGCAAGCTCGTTTTTGCGGGTTTCAGCTGTCATCGGATGGCGTTATGCTGCTGTCCTTGCTGCGGTCGTGGCGGAATTGGTAGACGCACTACCTTGAGGTGGTAACGCTGGAAACGGCGTGGAGGTTCGAGTCCTCTCGACCGCACCAAACCCCTGTTACAGTTTTATCGGGATCGTCGCTGGCACACACCATGGGCTGTGTGGCCCCCACTGGCTATCGCGCTCGGCCAGCGCTGTTTCCATTTTTCCGATCACCGCGCGCTTTCAACACACATTCTGAAGCTGCCGGTTCAGTGACCCGGCAGGACACTTTTGGAATTCGGCCGCTGTTTGATTTTGGTCACCCAGCCGCCGCCGGGGTCGATCTGTGCGCCGGACTCAACCAGGACCGGGGGGCTGTTGGCGTTTGCGGGTTCGCTCAGAATGGCTGGCTTCACGGCGAGGGGTACCGCGGGCGCACTGTGAGCTTTCTTAGACGCTTTGATTGAGATCGAACCCGTGACGTCCATGCGGCGGCGCGCGGCGGGGGCTATCTCAGTCACGGTCTCAGTCACGATCTCAGTCACTGTCAGGGCCGCTGGCTCAGCCGCATTCGCATTCGCCCGTTCGGGACCCAGTGCGCCATAGAACGGCAACAGGGCTTTGCCAGCTCCACCAGCCGGAGCCTTTGCAAGTTTTGGTGCGACCGCGAGCGTTGCTGCATCCAGCGGCTGGGCGGTTGCTGCGGTCGTGATGTGTACGATTTTGTAGCCGCGTGCTTTGAGGCCCGCGAGGATATCCGGCAAGGCTTTCGCGGTTGTCGTCTTGATATCGTGAAACAGCACGATGCCGCCCTTGTTGTGCTCGATCTCGGCCAGCGTGTGCTCGACGAGCTTTTGTTTATCGTGGATATAGCTGTCGTTTGAAACGGCATCGACCGAAAACGTCGCCATGGCGCGGGTCTGCAAATAGGCGAGCAGGGGGGCTGAATCGGCCAGCCCCGTGAAACGAAACAGCGGCGCGATCGGCTGGCCGGCGGCCAGCGTCACGGCCGCGAGCCCGCGCTCGATCTCATCTTGGGCCTTGCTGGCTTTCATGTGCGGCATGTTGAAAGGGTGCGAGAAGGTGTGACTGCCAAGCGTATGGCCGCGCGCCAGAACATCCTGCACGGTTTTCGGGTAGGCCAGCGCCATG
>JANMOL010000498.1:0-6557 GCA_031369245.1 Hyphomicrobium sp.
CCTCGCGAGAGTTTGGCGGAAAACTTCGGCATTTGATGGCGAACAACCCGGGTATCCCCTGGGTAGCAGAGACGGCGGCTTCCGGTGGAACACGGTGAGACTAAACGATGCTCGGTGAAACAAGCTCCGAAAACGCCATTCCGTCCAACACGTAACCCCAGCGCGTATCATGGGGTCGAGCCGCGCTGTTGGTAAGGGATAGGTCGAGAGTTCAATCCCCTCCGGCGGCACCAGAATTTTGCGATTCAGATCAGGCGCTTGAGTGCATTTCGCGGCTTGCGCTCGCGCCGCGGTCCGTCGGTCCAGTGGCTGTCGAGAAAGCTTTTGCGAACGGCTATGTCAGCACGTCGTGATGCTCCGATCTCTCACCCGGCCCGCGCGAACGGATCTGGATCGCAACTCATGTGCCATCGGCAATAGTGGCACCGCCCGTCAACAGTGATCGGGCTTGCGTTGCTGCAGGGGACCATCGGCGCCAAAGGATACGGGCTGCCCCCTTGACTAAACGCGAAGCCGCATAGTCGAAAAGCGGGCGGCAAATTGATCGATGAATACGCAAATCCGTCAGGTGGCCTGCTTGCCAATGTGGGCTCAGCCAGAACTAGAGTTTCTGGGTGGACCAGCCGGTGCAACACGCGATGATTTTGCCGGCGGCCACGACGATGCTGAATGGACCCGCATTGTCATAACCCACTGAGGGACGACCGAGGGCATTGAGAACAACGGCGTCGACTGACAATTGCGGTCTCACGCTACTGGCAATGAGACGACTCATTATTATGCCCTGATCTTCCGCTCAGTTCAGCAATGCTGAACGAGGGCTTTGATTGTGGCGAATTGGGCCGGGGGACATCTCATCAGATGTGCACAGCGAGGGCGCTGAATAATTAGGCGCAACCTAATCAACGCTGCATGAAGTTGTGCTTTTTACATGCCTGCACGGACTCCAATATCCCGCCCGTCAGACTGCATCTTTGTCTAAAGCAACCGGTCTGGAGTTGCCATGGACCTGGAGCGCGGATGAAGCGGCGTGTCCGATGCCGTCCGCAAGGCGATGGGCGCGTCATCGGCTGATGCTGAAGCTGACCGGACAGGTCCGTGAAAGCTTCGCGGGGTTTATCACTCTCGGAATAGGACGACGTCATGCCGGTCGAGAAAGTCGAGACGCTCATCGTTGGTGGCGGCCAAGCCGGATTGGCGATGAGCCATCACTTGACCGCATGTGGCGTACCTCACCTCGTTGTCGAGCGGCACAGGATCGCCGAACGCTGGCGGTCAGAGAGATGGGACTCATTGGTTGCAAATGGTCCAGCTTGGCATGATCGGTTTCCGGCTCTGACCTTTGACGACATCGATCCAAAAAGCTTCGCAAACCGTGATCGGATCGTGGAGTATTTCGAAACCTTTGCCAAACAGATCCATGCTCCCGTCCGCTGCGGCGTCGAAGTCAAATCCGTTCAGAGGCGAGCCAACGGCTTTGGCTTCGTCGTCGAAACATCCCAGGGCGTGATCGAGGCCGACAACGTGGTTGCCGCCACCGGCCCGTTTCAACGCCCGATCATACCGGCAGTGGTGCCGCCCGGCGCAGGCATCATGCAAATCCATTCGCAATCGTACCGCAATCCCGGCCAGCTGCCCGAAGGAGCTATGTTGGTCGTTGGAGCTGGGTCTTCAGGTGTGCAGATCGCCGATGAGCTCTTGCGTGCCGGAAGGCGCGTCTATCTATCGGTCGGCCCCCACGATAGGCCGCCCATCAGGTATCGCGGCCGTGACTTTTGCTGGTGGCTTGGCGCCTTGGGCATGTGGGATGCCAAGACCCGGGAGGCGGGTATGGAGCATGTTACGATTGCGGTCAGCGGTGCTCATGGCGGCCATACCGTTGACTTCCGGCGGCTTGCCGCGCGCGGGATCACCCTCGTTGGCAGAGCCGAAAGCTTCAAAGCCGGTGTGTTGCACTTCGCTCCAGACCTTGCACGCAATCTTGCACAAGGTGACGCCAACTACCTGTCGGTGCTGGAAGCGGCGGATGCCTATGCCGCCAAGAACGGCCTTGACCTGCCGGAGGAACCGGACGCCTATAAGTTCGAAGCGGATCCGGCCTGCGTGACTAATCCTGTGCTGCAGTTGGATCTGCGTGAGGCGGGTATCAACTCGATCGTCTGGGCAACGGGTTACGCTCTCGATTTTGGCTGGCTCAAGGTCAACGCATTCGACCCGAAAGGCACGCCGCTACATGAGCGCGGCGTATCCGAGGTTCCAGGCCTCTACTTCCTGGGGCTCGCTTGGCTGTCAAGAAGGGCTTCTCCTTTCATCTGGGGCGTCTGGCACGATGCGGAATATCTCGCGAGTCAAATTGCGTCGAACATGGCACAAGCTGCGCCGGAAAGTGCCGCATAGCCTGCTTCAGCCGTGCCGCAGCGTTACAAAATGATCGCCGCACTTTCAGCCAGAGCCACGGCGACCCAAAGCCGCCTTGCCATATGGCTGGCATTCCGCAAGCTAAAGTTTTTTGCTCGTCGGAACGAATGATGTGCCGCTTCCGGCAGGTCCAGTCAGCGCCAATTCGCAAGGGAGAAAATGATGGTTCACGACCGGATGCGAAAATTCAATACGCGCGATACCTACCCGGAACAGAAGCTTGACAATGATCTTTGCCAAGCTGTGGTTTGCCGTGGTGGCAGAACCGTCTATCTGCGCGGCCAGTGCCCTCAGGAACTCGACACGGCCAAGAATATCGAAAGCCCAGATCCCGTTGCTCAAACACACAAGGTCATGCAGAACATCCGCCAATTGATCGAAGAAGCCGGCGGAACCATGCACCACCTTGTCAAGGTGGTCGTCTATTTGACAGACGTCCGGCATCGCGAGGCCGTCTACCGCACGATGGGTGAGTACATCAAGGGTGTGCATCCGGTGTCTACAGGCGTGACGGTCACAGCGTTGGCGCGGCCCGAGTGGATTGTCGAGATCGACGCCACGGCCGTCATTCCGGACTGAGGAAAGCAAGATGACATTCAGCATCGTTGCGCGATGCGCGAAAACGGGAATGTTTGGTGTTGCGCTGACGTCATCGTCACCAGCAGTCGGTGCCCGCTGTCCGTTTGTCCGGGCGGGTGCAGGTGCGGCATCGACACAAAACATAACCGATCCCGAGCTAGGCCCCAGGCTACTCGACAGTCTGGCGGCTGGACGCTCGGCACCCGAGGCAATCGCCGAAATCACTCGGAACGCTGGCCATATCGAATATCGCCAGCTGCTGTGCGTCGACCGCCTCGGTGGCTCCGCCGTGTATTCGGGAAGAAATGTTCTCGGCACGTGGGGCGAGGCGCACGCGGCAAACGTTGCGGCCGCCGGCAATTTGTTGGCGTCATCGTTGGTCCCGCAGGCCATGCTCGACAGCTTTTTGTCAAGCTCAGGTCATCTCGGAGACCGTCTGATCGGAGCCCTGCGCGCAGGGTTGGCGGCTGGCGGCGAGGCCGGTTCGGTTCACGCCGCAGGACTTAAACTCGCCGACCGCATGAGTTGGCCGGTCGCAGACATTCGCTGCGATTGGTCGGATGATTGTCCGGTCGAGAACATTGCCCGCGCGTGGGCGATCTATAAGCCGCAAATGGCCGACTACGTACAACGCGCCGTCGATCCAACCCTGGCGCCGTCCTATGGCGTTCCAGGAGACGAATAAAGAGGTTCTGATTATGATAACTCGCGCCGAATGGACCGCGAAGGCGGCACAACTCCGCTTCCGGAACCAATGCTTCATCGATGGCAAGTTCGTGCCAGCGGCTTCCGGTGCGGTCTTTGAAACCGTCAACCCGGCAACCGGACAGGTCCTGACCCAAGTCGCGCGCGGTGGCGCAGACGACATTGATCGAGCGGTCAAAGTGGCGCGACGCGCCTACACTGACGGCTCGTGGAGCGGAAAAACACCGGCTCAGCGCAAAGACGTTTTATTGCGTCTGGCCTGTCTTATTCGAGAGAACGTTCCGGAATTGGCGCTTCTCGACACACTCGACATGGGCAAGCTCATCAACGACAGCTCTACGATCGACGCGCCGGGCTCGGCCCATTTTTTTCAATGGCACGCGGAAGCCATCGACAAGCTCTACGACGAGATTGCGCCGACGGGTGGACGGGACTTGGCGCTGGTGCGCCGGATTCCCCTCGGTGTTGTCGGCGCCGTTGTGCCTTGGAACTTCCCATTGGACATGGCGACATGGAAGCTCGCACCTGCGTTGGCGATGGGAAATTCTGTCGTGCTCAAACCGGCCGAACAGTCGCCGCTATCGGCGCTGCGACTGGCGGAGCTGGCATCGGAGGCTGGGTTGCCCGATGGCGTGTTGAATGTGGTGCCGGGCTATGGCCAGGAGGCCGGCAAAGCGCTTGGCCTTCACAATGACGTCGACTGTATTGCGTTCACAGGCTCGACCGCTGTCGGCAAACTGTTCCAGCAGTATGCCGGTCAGAGCAACATGAAGCAGGTTTGGCTGGAGACCGGCGGCAAGAGCCCAAATCTCATATTTGCCGATGCGGATCTTGATGCTGCGACGGACATGGCGTCCTTCGGTATCTTTTTCAATCAGGGCGAGGTCTGTTCCGCCAACTCGCGGTTGCTCGTCCACTCCAAAATTCGCGATGAAATGCTCGACCGGCTGGCCGCGAAGGCGCGAACCA
The DNA here is from genome assembly GCA_031369245.1 of Hyphomicrobium sp. GTDB lineage: Bacteria > Pseudomonadota > Alphaproteobacteria > Rhizobiales > Hyphomicrobiaceae > Hyphomicrobium_B. The sequence goes on from JANMOL010000498.1 coordinate 4,672, forward strand.
TAGTTCCCGGAGATCCACTCGATCCGGCGTCATCGATGGGGGCGATGGTCGACAAGGCTCACACTGATCACGTCATGGAGTTCGTCAGCAGCGGGCGGCAGTCTTCCCGTCTTGTCGCCGGGGGAGAACGTCTAACCATCAATGGCTCGGATGCTTTTGTGCAGCCGACGATTTTTGCCGATGTGCCGCGCGACGCAAGAATTGCCCGCGAGGAGGTCTTTGGGCCGGTGCTGACCGTCCAGACATTCGAAGACGAGGATGAAGCTGTCCAAATCGCCAATGACACTATCTACGGTTTGGCTGCCTCTCTGTGGACGCGGGACCTCAGCCGCGCTCTGTCGGTAGCAGAGCGGCTGGTCGCAGGCACAGTTTCGGTTAATACGGTTGACGCTCTGAGCGCCATGACGCCGTTCGGCGGCTTGAAACAGTCTGGGATCGGACGGGATCTTTCCCTGCACGCGTTCGATAAGTACTCGGCTCTTAAAACAACTTGGATCAAGTACTAGAATATCTGTTGAGAGTTCACTACTGATGCCAGGGCCTCCAGGAAGAGCCCTGAAATGGTCACGCGCTTCACGTTACGCCAATTGGAGTATTTTATCGCTGTTGGGGAGAGTGGTTCCATTGCTCTTGCCGCGGAGCGAATACGCGTTTCTTCGCCCTCGATATCGGCCGCGATTTCACAGCTCGAGGCCGAGTTCGGCATCCAGCTTTTCGTGCGAAAGCATGCTCATGGTCTGTCGTTGACCCAAGGCGGGCGGCAATTCCTGGAGCAGGCGCGGCTGGTGCTGACCGAGGCTGCCAGACTTAACGACTTAGCCAACGGCATCACAGGCAAGGTCCGCGGACCGCTGTCGATCGGCTGCTTGACCACGGTTGCGCAAGTAATACTACCGCAGCTGCGGCGGAGTTTTTCAGATCAATTCCCAGATGTGCAATTCCGCCAGTTCGAACGTCACCAGGCAGAGCTTTTCGAAGGCATTCGCAATGCGTCGCTCGATGTCGCGCTGACCTATGATCTCGGCACGCCGGCCGATTTGGAATTCATCGGCTTGATCAAGCTGCCGCCCTATGCGGTCCTGCATCAAGGCCACAAGCTAGCACAGCACGAGAGTGTTTCACCCAAAGATCTGGCTGACGAGCCGATGATTCTGCTCGATCTTCCATTCAGCAACGATTACTTCCTGTCGCTATTCGACCGGGCCGGTGCAAAGCCAAAGATCGCAGAGCGGACGCGCGACATCGCCGTAATGCGCTCGATGGTCGCCAACGGATTTGGCTATTCGGTAGCCAACGTGCGACCGCTGTTCGATATCGCACCGGATGGCCGCAAGCTGGTTTACGTTCCTCTGACGGGAAAAACTGCCGCTCCCAGCCTTGGACTTCTTTTGAGCGAGGGCAGCAAGCTGTCGTCGACGGTTCGTGCTTTTGTGGAACACTGCCGGCGGGAGATCACCAGCAAACACGCGCCGGGCCTCAACCTTGGATCAGGCCGGCCACAACAGAACGCTTAGCCAAGGGCGACGTTAGCTCGCGCCTAAGCGGAGGTTTCACAATGTTTAGTTTACCGGGTGGGTTGCCAAGCACAGATTGATTGAGGTCATCGGCCAGCCCTAGTGGGCCGGCCAAAACATCGGTTGGGCAGGGTTGGGCAGTGCGGGATCCTCGTTACGATATTCTCTTCGAACCCGTCGCAATTGGTCCCCTAAAGTCCAAGAACCGCTTCTATCAGGTGCCCCATTGCAATGGCGGGGGCTATCGCGATCCCTCGGCGGCAGCTGAAATGCGCGGCGTTAAGGCCGAGGGTGGCTGGGGCGTCATCTTCACCGAACAGACCGAGATGCATCACACCTCCGAGATCACGCCGTTCATCGAACTGCGTCTGT
>JANMOL010000323.1:0-2628 GCA_031369245.1 Hyphomicrobium sp.
AATTCACGGCTCCGCTCTTAGCTGCTTCCACGAGCGACCGGTGATCCTGGATCCGCAAGTCGCGCTTGAACCACACGATATGCAGTGGGGTTGGCATGGCGCTCACGGGTGTTTCGCTACAAAATGTTGCGCGCGTAGTACGATGCGACGAGGACTGCCAGATCTCACTTCGGTCCGGTCCATTACCCGGTCAAAAACGTATATTGTGCTAGTTTTTCGTCATTCACAGTCGTTGCGCCGTGCGAACGCGGCTTTGGGAGAAACAATGCGAGCGCTGGTCGTTGGGGCTTCAGGCGGACTTGGGGCTGCGTTCGTCTCGCTGCTCGCCGCCGATGCCCGCTTCTCACACGTTACAACGTGGTCGCGCACGGCCGCTCGCGCAACGGGTGATACTGTCTCTACGGCACGGATAGACCTGCGCGATGAAGCAACGATCGAAGCAGCGGCCCTGAGCCTTGGCGAGGTCGATCTTGCGATCATTGCAACAGGACTGCTGCACGACGGCGACCTGAAGCCTGAGAAGACCTGGCGATCGCTCGAGCCAAACACAATGATGCGCGCCTTTGAGATCAACACAATCGGCCCGGCGTTGATTGCCAAACATGTGCTGCCGCTGTTGCCGCGTGACCGGCGCGCGGTATTCGCGGCGTTGTCGGCGCGGGTCGGTAGCATCAGCGATAACCGGCTCGGCGGCTGGCACAGCTATCGTGCGTCGAAGGCCGCGCTGAACCAGATCATCCGCTGCCTCAGCATCGAGCTAGCGGTGAAGCGACCGCAGGCGATTTGCGTTGGCCTGCATCCTGGGACGGTTGATACGAGGTTGTCGCTGCCCTACCAAAGTCATGTTGCCGAAGGCAAGCTCTTCACTGCTGATCAATCGGCCGCGCACTTACTCGCTGTCATCGATCAACTGACGCCTGCCCAAACCGGCCGTGTCTTCGATTGGGCCGGCAGTGAAATTCTGGCGTGAGTGCGTTTTTCTGGACGCCGCGCTGAGCGATGCGTGAGTACTGCTCACGCCACGCAGAATTTCCGCGTCGATGTTCGTCCGCTGTTTGTGATTTTTTTGCATACCGCACGTGCATTTGTAATTTGGCGCAATGGCGGAGACCGGCCGGAAACGCCGTCAATGGTTTTGTCACCGGGACGCCATCGTCAGGCCCGCGGCCGCGCTTGCGGCATGAGGTCAGTACAAACGCCCTCAAACACTTCTGCGGCCATGCCGATAGATTCCGAAAGCGTGGGGTGCGGGTGAATAGTCTTGCCGATGTCCATCGCGTCGGCGCCCATTTCGATGGCAAGACAAATCTCGCCGATTAAGTCGCCAGCGTTCGTGCCAACGATGCCGCCGCCGATGAGCCGATGGGATTCTGGATCAAACAGCAGTTTGGTCACGCCCTCGTCACGGCCATTGGCAATCGCACGGCCGGATGCGGCCCAGGGAAACACGGCGCGGCCATAGGCTATGCCATCAGCCTTGAGTTGATCTTCCGTCTTCCCGGCCCATGCAATTTCGGGATCCGTGTAGGCGACCGATGGAATCTGCCGGGCGTCGAATGAACTGCGCTGGCCGGCAGCGGCTTCGGCTGCGACATGGCCTTCGTGAACGGCTTTGTGCGCCAGCATTGGCTGACCCACAATATCGCCAATCGCAAAGATATGGGGCACGTTGGTGCGCATCTGCCGGTCGACCGAGAGGAAGCCTCGTTCGGAGACGGCGACACCTGCGCGCTCGGCCCCAATTGACAGACCGTTGGGCGTCCGCCCGACTGAGACCAGAACCATGTCATAGACTTCGGGCTGACGGGGAGCCGCCGCACCTTCGAAATGAATATGGATCCCGTCCGGCTTCGCATCAGCGCCGATGGTTTTGGTCCCCAGCATGATCCGGTCGAAGCGGTGCGCATTAGCCTTCTGCCAGACCTTGACCAGATCGCGGTCCGCGCCCTGCATCAAGTCATCAAGCATCTCAACCACGTCGATGCGCGCGCCAAGCGTTGCATAGACCGTCGCCATTTCAAGACCGATGATGCCACCACCTATGACCAGCATCCGCTTCGGGATTTGCGGCAACTCGAGCGCACCGGTGGAATCGACAATACGGGAATCTTTGGGAAGAAAAGGCAGCCCGACGGCCTCGGACCCGGCGGCGATGATCGCCGATTTGAACGTGACATCAACAGATCCGCCGGATGTGCGCTGTACGTTCAGGGCAGCCGGATCGGTAAATCTTCCGATACCCTCGACGACGCGGACCTTGCGGGCCCGTGCCATGCCGGCAAGCCCCGAGGTCAGCCTGCCAACAACTTTGTCTTTGCCAGCGCGTACGGCGGCAAGGTCAATCTGAGGCTTCGCAAATGTAATGCCGTGAGCCGCAAGAGCGGCCGCCGCGTCCATGACAGCAGCGGTATGCAGCAAGGCCTTCGATGGAATACATCCAACATTGAGACAGACCCCGCCGAGAGTAGGGCGCCGGTCAATCAAAATGACCGTCAGTCCGAGATCTGCGGCCCGAAATGCTGCCGAATAGCCCCCCGGCCCAGCGCAGAGTACAGCGACGTCGCATTGAAGTACTTCGCGGTCACTCATCGACGCTGCCCTTACAGTACCAGTTGACGGAGATCTTCG
>JANMOL010000340.1:0-2621 GCA_031369245.1 Hyphomicrobium sp.
GTCGGCCGCCGCTGCGGCCGGTCCGGCAGGCTTAAGAGCCTCGAGCTGAAGCAGGCTCAGCGCGATCAGCTGAACCGGCCCGTCGTGCAGATCGGCACCGACCTTGCGCAAAAACCGGTCATTGGTATCGGCCGACCGGCGGTTAGCGTCGATCACCCGGCGCTGCAGATCTTCATTCTGGGACAGCAGGTTCGATAGTTCGTTGACCCGCCCGGTCAGCGCCAGCCGCTGCTCGATGATGGTTTGGCTGCCGCGCCGCACAATCCCAAACAGCGAGGCCAGCATGGCCAGTGACAGCAGGCCGACAACGGCCGCCGTGCGCACCCGCATGCGCTGGAGATTGGCTGCAAGCCGGGTTCCGGCCTCGTGCAATTCGACGACGGCGATCACGCGATGGCTTTTTTTATGATGCATCGGTGCAAAGACTTTGAGCACGCGCTCGCCGGCCGGGTCGTTCAGATCGGCACGGTCAAACGTGCTCTCGACGCTGCCAGCCCAGGCCTTGCGGACTTGCGGCGGGGCTGTCACCGCCGGATTGACGCCGTTGGGGCGCGTTGAAAAAATGGCTTGCCCATTGGTATCCCAAATCGTCAGGCCAACGATTTCCTGGCCGACTTCCGATTGGGCCGATAGCGCTGTTAAGGCCTGCTCGGAGGTTTTCGTCAGGGGTTCGCCGCTGGCCATGCTCTGCAGATGCGGTTCGACAAAGTTATCGAGATTGAGGGCCGCATAGGCCGCCGCGTGTTCGACGACGCCCGCTTCAATGCGTGTGCTGGCCCACCATCCAAGCAGCGTCATGGCCAAGCCGATGACGGCGGCGGCGGTCAGCGCGAACTGATGCACCAGATTGAGCGATCGCCACCACGGCCGGAGCCAGGCGCTGTCCAGCGTCAGCATTTTCTCAACGCGTCCCGGCTGCCCGATCGCTTCATCGGCGCGCAGACCCTGGTAATCCGTCATACGATCGAAATCGTTGTCACCGCGCGACCGGTGTGGGCGGGATGCAGCGCACCGCTGTTGCGCACGGCCCGCCGGGCGGGGTCGAGGAATTCGAACACCACCTGGAAGCTGTCGCCCGACTTGACGTTGTTCTTTTCTGGATCCAGATCGATCAGCACATCGTTGCGTGAACCCGTGGCCATGAGCACCGCTTGATCGGGCTCAACGGCAATCCAGCGCGTCCACGCCCGCTCAGCCACGTCGAGCGCACTGCCATCGACCGATACGATATGACCGCGCAGTTTTTCAAACCGGATGCGCATCAGCGAGTAGCTGGCGTTGACCAGCCGCAGCAGCAGTTTTTCGCCGGCCCGGGCCTGCACCGCGACGCCGGGATGGCGGGCTGCATCGGTATTGGCTATGCCGTTGACGAGAAAGTACTTCGGATCAAACAGGTGCGGGTTGAAGCCGCCGCTCGCGGCGCCTGTCGATGGCGCATTCGCTGCCGCATCGCTGCTATGCCAGGACGGATCGATGTCATCAAACACCCAGAAGCGTTCGCAGTCGTAGGCCGGTCCATTGTGATACGCCAGCGTCCGTCCGCTGCTGTCGCGTTCGGCATCGACGACAAGCACGCCATACAAGCCCATCTCGAAATCGAGCGGCGTGCTGGCGTGGTGTTGATAGAGCCAGGTGCCGGCTTTGCGCGGCTTCCACTGGTAGACAAAGTTTTCGGTCCGAGCGACCGCGACATTGCCAGCCGACGCCCGCCCAATGTTGTGCAGAGCGGCGCTGCTATTTTTCAGCGATGAAGCGCCCATCATTTCAAGTTTGATGTGAACGCCTTCGCCTTCGTTGACGCGGATCAATGGTGATGGCAGCACGGCGCGGCAGCCAGGATTGCCCGGATCGTCAAAACCCCAATGCGCGATGCTCTCGCCATCGGCCATTTTGAGATGACCGCCGGTAAACATCCGGCGCTCAATGCAGCGAACGGGCGTCGACCACGCCGTGGCTTGATTGTCGTGCGGCACCCGCGAGGGGACTGCAGCCAAAACTTTGGCGGCAACCGGTTCAAAACCAGTGGGTGGCGGAGTAAGGGCGACATGTGCCATGACGCGCACCAAATAACTTAGCTTACAAATTGCCTCAAAGTGATACCATCTCGCGATTGCAATTTGCAATGCCAATGCGCGAACGTGATCAACAAACGCCCGTTCAATTTTAAAATGAACCTGCGCTGTTGCACAGGCGTCGCTGATTTCAGAGCGCGTTGAAATTAAACGGCATTCATAAATACCGAGCGGACAATTCGCATGGCGCAGCCCGGTGCCTCAATGGCGAAGCTCGGGCCCTTACGGGCGCCAATTGAGCTGTCTTGTTGATCAGATGACGGACACCGGTGCGCGCCTTGCGGCGTTGCGCGCGCTGCAGCGGTTCGGGCGCTACCTGACCGATCAATCTTCTTTGAAAGCCCGCGCGATTTGATCGCGGATTGGCTTCATTAAATAGGATATCGCCGTCCGCTGTCCGGTTTCGATAAACGTTTCAACGGGCATTCCGGGAACCAGTTTCAACTGCCGCGCCTCATCCTGCTTTTCGGCAGAAATGGCCAAGCGGGCGACATAATACGACACGCCGGTTTGCGGCTCCTTGGTCAAATTTGCCGCAATCTGCGAAAC
>JANMOL010000358.1:0-1950 GCA_031369245.1 Hyphomicrobium sp.
CACGCGTCAATAACTTTGCTTCGCGGGTACTACAAATCGAAGAAGATTAGTGCACTGAAGCTCGCTGCAGAGTTTCTTGGCCTTTCTCTGGACGAGAAATCAATACAAGGCCACAAGCACAAACGCATGTATATCGAGGCAGGATCTTATAGTTTTTCAGGACAGCCCGTTCGCCTAGTTCGGTCTGGCATATTCAAACCTAGCGTTCCGCGCGAACAAACATCATTGACGCCTGAAGAGTATGGCTTGTTATTTGCCCGCCTCGCCGCCCGCAAAGCCAAAGACTTCAAAGAGAGCGACCGCATTCGCGACGAACTTGCTGGTATGGGCATTGCTCTAAAGGATTCAAAAGACCCCGTGACCGGCGAGATCGTGACCACTTGGGAGGTCGCCCGCTAGCGCATTGCCCTGATGCAGGCGGAGCACCCATCTCACCCGGCCCGTCTCTGCTCGCCGTGTCTCTCCTGGGGACAGCCGGTGGCGCGGGGTCTGTTTTTGGGTTAGTGTTACAACCCTTGGGGATGCGCCTGTTCGGTCGATCCAATCAGCGACCGGCTTTATTGGGCAGGCACGCAGAGGAGTGACACACCATGACGACGGCAGTGCAGGCGAACCTTTGGCCGATCCTTGGCCATCTTCTGACGCTGTGCAGTTTGGCGTTGTTCGCCAAAGCGCTGCTGAGTGATTTCAGCTCCGTGCGCGGCCAAGCCGAGCGCTCGGTTGCGGTTGGCCTTGGTCTCGGTGCCGCAACCTTCGGCGTCGTGGCACACATCGTTGGCAGCGCGCTGCCGATGGGGGCCAGTTTCGCGATGGTCGCGATGCTGCTCAGTCTTGCAGTTCTGGCTCTGCTGTACGCGTCGCTCGAGGATACGCTGGTCGATATTGCAGCCGGCAGCCTGGCGCCGGCCCGCGCCGCGGTTCCCTCAGCCCCCGCACTGATCCCGCATCTCGAGCACATCGCCGACAATGTGACCGGACTTGAGGCGGCGCGCGTGACGCACTTGCGGCACTGATCGCGCCGCTGACGGCCGCCGCTTTCGTCCAATCTGTCTGTTCATCCGGCCGCGCCGTTCGTTAACGTTTTAGGAATTGCTGCGGCTTGCCCGCCAGCAATGCAGACAGCTCTTGCGCGACCGGGTCTGTGCCGTTAGCCCAAGGCCTCAAAGACGCGCGGGCTGTGCGCGCGTCAGCCCCGCGTCGTGCCGCGTGAGCCCTGTCACAGCACCAACGCGGCACGCGCACCGGATTTCATACCGTCATGACGACCGACTTTCCGCTTCGTCCCTTTCTGCCGGGTGATACGCCAGCGCTTCGCGAACTGTTCGCGCAGAGCATCGAAGAGCTGACGGCCGACGACTACGACGAAGACCAGCGTCTGGCCTGGATGGCGGCGGCAGCCGATGCTGGGGATTTTGCCAAACGCCTTGGCGGGATGCTGACGCTGGTCGTGCAACTGGATGGCGACTATCTGGGATTTGCCTCGTTGAAAGACAACACGATCATCGACATGCTGTTCGTCCATCCGCACTATGCCGGCGAGGGCGTCGGAACGGCGCTGTGCGAAGCGCTCGAAGCGATCGCGAAAGCCCGCGGTTCTGAGGCCTTGAGCGTCGATGCCAGCGATACCGCCATGCCGTTTTTTGAAAAACTCGGCTACGGCGGCGTGCAGCGCAACTCCATTCCGTGCGATGACCAGTGGCTGTCGAACACCACGATGACCAAACGGCTGAAGCCGAAAGAGGCACCACAAACGTCATGAAGGAACGCCTCTACCTGTTTGATACAACCTTGCGCGACGGCGCGCAGACGACCGGCGTCGATTTTTCGCTGGCCGACAAGCGCCGCCTGATCAAGGTGCTCGACGATCTCGGTCTCGACTACATCGAAGGCGGGTATCCCGGCGCCAATACAACTGACAGCGAGCTGTTTTCGACACCTGCCGACTTGAAG
>JANMOL010000402.1:0-1684 GCA_031369245.1 Hyphomicrobium sp.
CGAAAGTCGTGCGCCGGATCGAGGTTTGGCAGCCGCTCAATCTGCGGCAGTGGGCGTCGGCGGAAGCGCAAGCCGCCAGCCTTGCCGATGATATCGCCTACCTGTCCCATGACGTCGACGACGGGCTGCGGGCCGGGCTGCTGACGCTCGACATGCTGGCGGGCGTGCCGCTTGCTGGCCAGATCGCAGCCGATGTGATCGCGGTCCCGAGCGATGTGCACGATGGCCGCGCGATCTATGAGGTGACGCGGCGGATGATCACCGCGATGATCGGCGATGTGATCGCGCAATCGCGCCTCAGGCTCGCGCTGCTGCAACCCACGACGCCGGACGATATCCGCGCGGCCCCAAGCGCGATCGTCGCGTTTTCGCCGTCGATGGAGAGCAACCTCCAAGCGCTCAAAGACTTTCTGTTCGAGCGGGTCTATCGGCACCCGCGCGTCGCCGGCGTGATGCAGGCAGCCGAGGCCATCGTCACGGACCTTTTTGCGCGCTACAGCGATTTTGGAGATCCCATAGCGCTGCCAGAGGCCTGGACGGACTTGATGCGTCCGCTCGACGAGCGCAGCCGGGCCCGCGTTGCAGCCGATTATCTCGCAGGCCAAACCGACCGCTACGCGCTTGCCGAACACCGCCGGTTGTTTGCGACGACCCCGGATTTGCGCTAAGCGGCCTGAGTCGGCCCCTCACACGCCAAAGCGGCGAGGGGACATACCAACACTCAAGGGAAACGATGAACATTTTTGCCGATGTCGAAGCGCGCGTGATCGCAGCGCTTCAAGCGATGAAATCCGAGGGCGCCTTACCGGCAGACCTCGTACTGCCCGCCATCGATGCTGAAGCGCCGCGCGATGCCACCCACGGCGATGTCGCGGTCAACGCGGCCCTGGTGCTGGCCAAAGCTGCAAAAATGAAACCACGCGACATTGCTGAAGCTTTGAAAGCCAAACTCGAGGCCGATCCCGATGTGGCAAAAATTGATATTGCGGGGCCGGGCTTTCTTAACATCACGATGAAGCCCGCGGTCTGGCAGAGGCTAGTCCGCACGGTTGTGACCGAGGGTGAACGATTTGGCGCGGGTAGCGCTGGCAAAGGCGATAAGGTCAATCTCGAATACGTCTCCGCCAACCCGACCGGGCCGATGCACGTCGGCCATTGCCGTGGCGCGGTGTTTGGCGATGCACTCGCCAATTTGCTGGACTTTGCGGGCTTCGACGTGACGCGCGAGTACTACATCAATGATGCCGGCGGGCAGGTCGATGTGCTGGCGAAATCAGCGTTCCTGCGCTATCGCGAAGCCCTCGGCGAAGACATTGGGGCGATCCCGGACGGGTTTTATCCGGGTGACTACTTGAAGCCTGTCGGTGAGGCGCTAGCCAAAGAGCACGGCAAAAAGTTGCTGGCGGTAACCGAGAGCGAATGGCTGCCGCTCGTCCGGTCATTTGCCATCGACCGCATGATGGACATGATCCGCGACGATCTGGCGGCGCTGAACATTCGCCATAACGTGTTCTTTTCCGAAGCCTCTCTGACGCGCGGCGGCAGCAATCAAATCAAGGCTGCGATCGAGTCACTCAGCGCCAAAGGCCTGATCTATGAGGGGCGGCTTGAAAAGCCCAAGGGCCACGACGATGCCGACTGGGAAGACCGCACGCAGACGCTGTTCAAGTCCACAGACTTCGGC
>JANMOL010000418.1:0-4885 GCA_031369245.1 Hyphomicrobium sp.
AAGCGACGGTGGTGCGCAACTATCTCGATTGGCTGCTGTCGATCCCCTGGGGGATCAAGGGCAAGATCAAGAAGGATATTGCCGAAGCCCAGCAGATCCTCGATCTCGAGCACTATGGTCTTGAGAAGGTCAAAGAGCGGATCCTCGAGTATCTCGCGGTGCAGGCGCGCACCAACAAGCTGAAGGGCCCGATCCTGTGCCTTGTCGGTCCGCCCGGCGTCGGTAAGACGTCGCTTGGCAAGTCTATCGCCAACGCCACGGGCCGCGAATTCGTGCGCATGTCGCTTGGCGGCGTGCGCGACGAAGCGGAAATCCGTGGACACCGCCGCACCTACATCGGTTCGATGCCCGGCAAGGTCATCCAGTCGATGAAGAAGGCCAAGCGCACCAATCCGCTTTTCCTGCTCGATGAAATCGACAAGATGGGCCAGGATTTCCGCGGCGATCCAGCGGCAGCTCTGCTCGAGGTCTTGGATCCCGAACAGAACAGCACGTTTAACGACCACTATCTCGAGGTCGATTACGACCTCTCGAACGTGATGTTTGTGACGACCGCCAACACGCTCAACATTCCGCCGGCCCTTATGGACCGTATGGAGATCATCCGGCTTGCGGGTTACACCGAGAACGAAAAGCTGGAAATCGCCAAGCGGCATTTGATCGCCGAACAAATGTCCGCACACGGTCTCGAAGCCGGCGAGTGGCGGGTCGAAGATGCAGCTCTTGAGCAGCTCATCCGCCGTTACACGCGGGAGGCTGGCGTGCGTTCGCTTGAACGCGAAATCGCCAAGCTCGCCCGCAAGGCCGTGAAGGAAATCCTGACCACGTCCAAGACGGCGATTGTGGTGACGACAGCCAACATCGAAGAGTACCTCGGCGTGCCGAAGTACCGCTATGGCGAAGCCGAGCTTGAAGATCAGGTCGGCATTGTCACGGGATTGGCCTGGACGGAAGTCGGCGGCGAATTGCTGACGATTGAAGGCGTCATGATGCCTGGTAAGGGCAAAATGACGGTGACCGGCAACTTGCGCGACGTCATGAAGGAATCAATCCAAGCGGCGAACGCCTACGTGCGCTCGCACTCGGTCGATTTCGGCATTCACCCGACGTTGTTTGAAAAGCGCGACATCCACGTCCACGTTCCAGAAGGCGCGACGCCCAAAGACGGGCCATCGGCCGGTGTTGCTATGGCGACGGCGATCATCTCGGATTTAACGGGCATTGCGGTCCGCAAGGACGTCGCCATGACCGGCGAAATCAGCTTGCGCGGACGCGTGCTGCCGATTGGCGGCTTGAAAGAGAAACTGCTCGCGGCTTTGCGCGGCGGCATCAAAACCGTTCTGATCCCGGACGAGAACGTCAAGGATCTGGTCGAGATTCCCGATGAAGTGAAGGCCAAGATGGAGATCATTCCGGCCTCGCGTCTGGAAGATGTCTTGAGAGTTGCGCTGATCCGGATGCCGGAGGCTATCACCTGGGATGAAGCCGCCGAAGCCGAGGCGATCGAAGCCAAGGAAAAGGAAAAGACAGGCTCGCGTATCACCGCTCATTAAGCGCGAGCTGCGTTTACATGATCAAAGTCTGTGGCCCCTGCGTCTATCTGCGCGGGGGCCATTTTTGTTAGGCTTCAAATGAGCATTTTGACGCGCTTTCCCCAGTAAATACGCATGTTTTCCCCTTGACGGAGCGGGTGATTGGGCGCTTTTAAGCGGCTTCGCAGGCGGCTCACCCCCGGGTCGAGGCCGCTCAGCGCTCATTGGCTCAAGCCATGAGCTGTTCCCAAGATCATAGGAAAAACCCAATGAGCAAAAAAGATTTGATCGACGCTGTTGCTAGGGATTGTGAACTGACGAAAGAGAAAGCCGGCGTCGCCGTTGATGCCGTGCTGGCTCACATCCGGGCCGCAATGAAAGATGGCCACGAAGTTCGCATCCCCGATTTCGGAACCTTCAAGGTCGCCGCCCGCAAGGCCCGCGAAGGCCGCAATCCGGCGACCGGCATGACGATCCAGATCCCGGCTGCGAAGGTGCCGAAGTTTACCCCCGCCAAGGGTCTCAAGGACGCGCTCAACTAAGCCGCCGATGGGGTGATAATGTGAGACGCGCTGGATCCGTCCGGCGCGTCTTTTCTTTGACAGACGGCGCGCAAATGCGTAGCGAGATTTGACGAGGATATACGCTACCGGGCGGTTAGCTCAGCGGTAGAGCGCTTCGTTTACACCGAAGATGCCGGGGGTTCGATCCCCTCACCGCCCACCATTTTTCATTGGCGCTTGCGACTCCGCTGCGCGGAGCCGGCCGCAAGCGCAGGCAAAGACCCACCATTCTTGATTGCACCGGGCGACTCTCGTTCCGAGAGCTGGCCGCCCGATGCACGGAGCTGGCCACCCGCTGCGCGGAGCCGGCCGAAAGCGTAGGCAAAGGTTCGTTGGCTCAGAAGAAGCCTTGGTCATGCAGCCAGTAGGCAGCGCCAGCTGCAGCCAGCCCGCCAACCAGCGGAATGCCGCCCTTGACCTTGGTTGCGAACGTGAACGCCCCCATCATCCCCATGATGACGCTGCCCGCGATGAACTGGTATTGCAGCCAGGGTCCGAGATCGATCTGGAAACTTCCTGGGTCAAAGTTCATGCCGTGTAAGCCTTCGGACGAAGCGGATGCTGGCTGTGCGAAGCGCCACCTGCTGTAAAAAAAGCCCGTGATGCGCGCTCACCAAAGCTAGCAAGACCGCCATAAGTATTCGTAAACGTATGGCCGACAGAGGTCGCAATTGCCGACCCGGCGTTGTAGTTTGCGCGCGCTGCGCTGCCGTGCTTGCGGCCCGTACGAACGGTGTTCACCCCCTGGAGTTGTTATGGCCCTCTCGATGTATCAAGCCTCCGTCCCGGCGTTCCAGAAGCATCTGCATGCGCTCGACGGCATTCTCGACAAAGCGGCCAGCCATGCGGCGGCCAAGAAGATCGATCCAGCCGTGCTGCTGGCCAGCCGTCTGTATCCCGATATGTTCGATTTGACGCGCCAGGTGCAGGCCGTAACCGATTTTGCCAAGGCCGCCTCGGCGCGGCTCGCCAATGTGGTGGTGCCGAGTTACCCAGATACCGAAAAGTCGATCCCTGAACTCAAAGAGCGCATCGCCAAGACGCTGGCGTTTCTCGACACGATCAAGCCGGAGCAGATGCACGGCTCGGAGACGCGCGAGATCAGTCTCAAGGTTGGTCCGAACGATATGACCTTCACGGGCCAGGACTACCTGCTGCATTTCGCCATGCCCAACTTCTATTTCCACGCCACGACGGCCTACGCCATCCTGCGTCACAACGGCCTCGAAATTGGCAAGCGAGACTTTATGCGCCGGACGTGAGGCACGACGCCAGGCACGACGCCAGGCGCAAGGCGCTCGCGGCCCTGGAATCGGCCCGGCGCGGCGCTTGACGCGGGCGGCCGCATCACGTATCCCAACGCCGTGACGGCGGGCGCTTCGGTGCCTGTCAATTCCTGGTTCGCGGGAGTAGCTCAGTTGGTTAGAGCGCCGCCCTGTCACGGCGGAGGCCGCGGGTTCAAGTCCCGTCTCTCGCGCCATTTTTTCACTCACGCTGGCTGATCCTCGCTGCCGCTCGGGCCCGCTCCGTGGGGGCGGCGCTAGCGCCGGACGCCGTTGGCGTCTGAGCCCTGTGGGCTGTAGAGCCTGCGTCCCAAGGTTCTGATCCGCAGCCTTCGGCTGCAAGACGATGCGGCTGTTGGCAACCGGCGTTCGGGCCTTGGAGCCGCGACGGCGGCCAGCTCGGCGAAGGCGCGTCGCCGGCGCCATTCGATAAACGCGACGGTTGGTGTGGTTGCACCCCGGCGGAGGCTAGGTTAACACCAAATCGTGCCTGGAGCTGAGCCGTTATGCGGCTAAACCCCACCGTGCGCGTTGTTCGCTCGAGGCCGCAGAGAGCCGCTCATGACCGACCTTTTTACGCAATATCTGCCGATCGTGATCTTTCTCGGGATCGCGGCGGCGCTCGGCGTCGGTTTCATGCTGGCGGCCTGGGTGCTGGCCCCGAAGAACCCGGACAGCGAGAAGCTGTCGGCCTATGAGTGCGGCTTCAACGCCTTTGACGACGCGCGCATGAAGTTCGACGTGCGCTTCTATCTGGTGTCGATCCTGTTCATCATCTTCGATCTGGAAGTGGCCTTCCTGTTCCCCTGGGCCGTGTCGATGTTCGACCTGTCGCAGGCGGGCATGGTGTTCGCCTTCTGGTCGATGATGGTCTTCCTGGGCGTGCTGACGGTCGGCTTCATCTACGAATGGAAGAAGGGCGCGCTCGAATGGGAGTGACGACCAATACCGTCCCGCTGATCGGGGTCGGCAACCAGGGCGCTTCGCCCGTGGGGCCGGCTTCGCGTCTGGCCGGGCCGATGAGCACGACCATGTTCAACACCGGCGCCCGGTCGTCGGTCGAGGGCTATGATCCGGCCATCCACGACAAGTTCTTCGAGGCCGTGAACGCCGAGCTGGGCGAGCGCGGCTTCATCACCACCTCGCTGGACGACGTCATCAACTGGGCCCGCACCGGCTCGCTGATGTGGATGACCTTCGGCCTGGCGTGCTGCGCGGTCGAGATGATGCAGGCTTCGATGCCGCGTTATGACCTGGAGCGGTATGGCTTTGCGCCGCGCGCCAGCCCGCGCCAGAGCGATGTGATGATCGTGGCCGGCACGCTGGTCAACAAGATGGCTCCGGCCCTGCGCAAGGTCTACGACCAGATGCCCGAGCCGCGTTACGTGATCTCGATGGGGTCCTGCGCCAACGGCGGCGGCTACTACTATTTCAGCTATTCGACGGTGCGCGGCTGCGACCGGATCGTGCCCGTAGACATTTATATTCCGGGCTGCCCGCCGACCGC
>JANMOL010000442.1:0-3290 GCA_031369245.1 Hyphomicrobium sp.
ATCTTTAGGGACGGGCGATTATGAAATGAAAGCGTGATGGCTTAGCTCTGTGGGGCGACTGCAAATTTGCTCGACCAGGTGCCGCCGTCTGTGTCTTTCAACGTCACATCGATCTCCGGTGCGCCTGAACGCTTGAAATCGAACTCGATCTGCGGGTTTTGCGAAAACGCAATCGAGCCCTCGGCCCGGAACACCTCTTCGCTGCCTTGCCGCACGCTGACTTCAGAGACCATCTTCATCGGTGTATAGAGCAGCGTCTGCTGATCCATCACCATGCCGGTATGATTAGGGTGGCTCATCTCGAGCTTGCCACGCGTGTTGACCGATGAGACCGCCGCATCATCGGCAACGGCTGCAAATGTCATCTTGCCCATGTTAGCCAGAATTTCAGCCGGATCGCCCGTCGGCGGTGCCGCGCACGACGACTGTCCGCCAGCGAACTTCACCAGCTGCTCAACCATGTAGAGTTTGCCGTCACTGGCCTCGACCACGGCCCGCACATCCGACTGACGGTCGACGCGGAAATTCATTTTGATCGAAACGCTCTCGCGCCCAGCGCCCATGTGAAAAACCGCGACGACTGGGGTCGGATTTTCATCGATCAGAAACGACACGGTTTTGATGGTGCGGCCGTCGGTCAACGCGGCTGCGATTGAAATCGGCACCGCCCGCATATCCTCAGGCCGGTTCGGCGCACCCAGCGTGATGATCCCCCGGCCATCTTCGATTGGCGCCGAGCCGAACACGCTGCCCCGGATTTCGCCCCAGGCATTGCCAGCCGACGCCGGTCCCGAGGCGAGTGCGCCAGCGATAACGGTCGCCACAGCGCTCACGAAAATGGGCAGATGTCGGCGCATGGCGACCCCTCAAACAAGGTTGAATGTCACGTTCTGGCGTCACTACGGACAGAATGACGCGCCAGTTCATCGGTCACGACGGCGCCCCAAGTCAAGCCAAAACTGACCGATCGGTCAAGTGCCTGCTAAACTCTGGGAATTTCAGTTCGGCAGCGCCGCCCGCCATCCAGCCGCCATGGCCTCCGCTTCGGAACAAAACCAGCGCTCGCCGCGCGCTTGGCTGATCGTCACGCGCTCATACCACGGGCTCGACGGCACATGATAAATGTGGCCCTTATTCGAGATGTTGCCCTTGATCGCGCAGCCCTGCGGAGCCGCAACCTCAGCCGTCTGCCATTCGTTATGGCGGAAGTCCCAGGGCGCTTGCGCCGCGCCCTGCCAGACCCCGGCCTTGGCGGCACGCGCCTGCGCTTCAACCGCGACATAGGCCTGCGAAAACTTGACGAAAGCCCAGGCGTATCCGGCCCGTACCAGCGCGCCGTTGATGTCATCACCCTCGGCAAAGCAGAGCCCGAGTGTGCGGCCATATTTATCCCTACCCGTGCGATCGCACACCACGGTTTTGCCAGCGACCAGCGCGTGCAATGCCGACGCCGCCACGTGTCCGCACGGCCACGCCGCGCCATCGGCCTTGGCACACGATTGCGCGCTCTCAGGCGCGTCGATGCCTTCAAGCCGGACGCGCTGCCCGGCAATATCGAGCGTGTCGCCGTCGACAACGCGGGCTAATCCTTCAAACGTTAAAGGACCGTCGACCGGCTCGGGCGCGGCGACGGAAAGCGCGGCCTTGGCAAGGAAATAAAGCACGCACCCGGCACAGAAAAAAAGCGCACCAGCGGTGAAGCCGGCGCGCTTGAGGTGGAAGGACGGCGATAGGCGGGCTGTCGAGGCAAAGGTCGTCATCACCCAACCGTCGCTGAGTCGTGTGGCACAACCTAGGCGGCGCTACGGCATAATTATGCAACCCAATGGGGTGCCTGCAACTTGCAAAAATGGCAGCGGAAAAATTCAAGCCGCGGGCAGCTGTTTGCAAAGGCCAAAACGCCAAACCCATCGTCAGCCCGGCGTCGCGGAGCGACAACGCCGCGATGACGGTGGGGGGGCGAGCGTGGCGTGCACCTCAACTGTCTTGCGTTCCCGGGCGAGCAGCGCCGCGACGCGGCGTGGCCAAGACCCGGGATCACGTCGCTAGATGTCTGCGTGCGAACCCGATCGGACGTGATCCCGCATACCCGCGAGCTGTTCGCTGTCGCTCACGCAGCTTCCGGGACCGCATGGGGGAGGGGGGCGGTGCAAGCCACGGTGCAATACGCCGCGCAATGCGGCGCGCCTATTGCCGCCTGCAAGCATCGACTTTTATTCCAGCTACAGCTGGCTGCTTACGTCAGCGCGGAACGATCTAATTCCAACAGCGTTTGATCGATGTCGCCGCCAAGCTGGCACACGTCAACCTTGTGAGTGGCGAAGACAGCTATAAACGAGGAACTGCAATGAAAAAATCGCTTCTCTTCATCGGCGCTTGCATGCTGATGACGGCACCGGCTTCGGCCATGACCGACGCAGAGTGCAAAACCGCGTGGACCAACGCTGATATCAACAAGGACGGTGTTCTCGCTGACACCGAGGCCGGTCGTTATCTCGACCAAATTCGTGCGGGGCAAAGGACTGTTCCTGCAGACGGAAAGCTCACCGACGCGGTCTTTATGAAAGAATGCACTGCTGGCACGTTTAAATCCGCAGCAGCCGAACCTGGTGCTCCCATGGATGGAGCCAACAGCTTCACAGAAAATCAAGCAAAAGACCGAATTGCTGCCGCCGGCTTCACCGCCGTTACCGGGCTTGTGAAGGACGACAACGGCGTTTGGCGCGGAGCCGCCAAGAAGGCTGACAAGGACGTCAAAGTTGCCGTCGATTACCGGGGCAACGTCGTCGCCAATTGATGAGCACATCAACGGAACTGAGGATTAAAAAATGACAGTACATAGTAGAGTGTATGACACGTACGCGCAGGCCCGAAACGTGGTCATGAACCTCGAGAAAGAGGGCGTAGCTGCTGACGACATCAGTGTCGTTGCCAACAAGCATGTGAGTGACGAACACGACGATGTGGACGACGCATCAACGGCCAGTTCTGGCGCTGGCTTAGGCGCTGCGGTCGGCGGTGGCGTGGGTCTGCTCGCTGGCCTCGGCATGCTCGCAATACCCGGACTTGGCCCAGTCGTGGCGGTCGGTTGGCTGGCTTCCACCGCTGTCGGAATGGCAGCCGGCGGGGCGGTTGGTGGCCTGATCGGCAGCCTCGTGGATAGTGGGGAATCAGAAGAGACAGCCCACGTTTATTCAGAAGCGGTCCGCCGTGGCGCCACCCTGATCACGGTCCGTGCCAATGATCAAACGACAGCACGTATCGAAAACATCCTCGATGGATACGAACCG
>JANMOL010000464.1:0-2993 GCA_031369245.1 Hyphomicrobium sp.
TACGCTGCGGGTACCATTGGCTATGAAATTCTGGCCCGCCTCGGGCCGCGCTTCGCACGGCTGTATCTAGAGGATACAGACACCCATCATGGCTAAAGCCTCCAAATCAGCTTTCGTCTGCCAGGCCTGCGGCGCCACCGCGTCGCGCTGGGCCGGTAAGTGCCCGGCCTGCGATGGCTGGAACACGCTCGTTGAAGAAACCGATGCCGGTCCGCCGCCAGGATCAGGCGTCTCGCGCCAAACCAAGGGCCGGATCGTCAAGCTCGAAACGCTGAAAGGCTCGAGCGAACAGGCCCCGCGCTTTTCAACCGGCATCGCCGAGCTTGATCGCGTCACCGGCGGCGGCATCGTGCCGGGCTCGGCGATCTTGATCGGCGGCGAACCGGGTATCGGCAAATCGACGCTGCTGTTGCAGCTGACCGCCAACTTGGCGCGTGCCAAACGCCGGGCGGTCTATTTCTCCGGCGAAGAAGCTATCGCGCAGGTCCGGCTCAGGGCCGAACGTCTCGGGCTCGCCGATGCGCCGGTCGGCTTAGCGGCTGAAACCAACCTGTCGAATATTCTGGCGACCCTGGCCGAGAGCCGCGCGCCCGATTTGATCGTCATCGATAGCATTCAAACGCTGTGGGCCGACACACTCGATTCAGCGCCCGGCACGGTCAGCCAGGTGCGGGCTGCCGCACAGTCCCTCATTCGTTACGCCAAGATGGCTGGCAGCGCGCTGCTGCTGGTCGGGCATGTCACCAAGGACGGCCAGATCGCCGGGCCTAAAGTCATCTAGCACATGGTCGACACCGTGTTGTATTTCGAAGGCGACCGCGGCCACACCTACCGCATCCTGCGCGCCGTCAAGAACCGCTTCGGCCCGAGCGACGAGATCGGCGTTTTTGAAATGGTGACCGGCGGCTTGCGCGAAGTCGCCAACCCGTCGGAGCTATTCCTCGGCGACCGCGACGGCCTGAGCCCAGGAGCGGCTGTCTTTGCCGGCATTGAAGGCACCCGGCCCCTGCTCGTTGAAATTCAGGCGCTGGTCGCGCCCTCGGGCCTTGGTACGCCGCGCCGCGCCGTGGTTGGCTGGGACAGCAACCGGCTCGCCATGCTGCTGGCGGTGCTCGAAGCCCGCTGCGGGGTGTCGTTTTCGAGCCACGACGTCTATCTGAATGTTGCGGGCGGGCTCAAAATTACCGAGCCTGCCGCCGATCTCGCCGCCGCCGCCGCCCTTCTGTCGTCGCTTTCCGGTGTTGCCCTGTCGCGCGACGCGGTCTACTTCGGCGAGGTCTCACTGTCCGGCGCGATTAGGGCGGCGCCGCTCACCACGGCGCGTTTGAAGGAAGCCTCAAAGCTTGGTTTTGCCAGTGCCGTTCTGCCGGAATCAGGTGACGCGGATAGCCCTGGATTGAAGCTATCACTCTCCCGCATTGCACACCTCAAGTCACTTGCGGAACGAGCCTTGGCGTGCGACTGAACCCCAGGTTTGCGGCATGTTCCGCCGCATTGTGCGTCGTTCGGGGACGGCGAATGAAAGAGGGACTTCGGCCATGATCGGCCCGCTCACGTACCTCGACGCCGCCATGATTGCGGTTTGTTTCATCTCGGGCCTGCTGGCGATGTATCGCGGGCTGGCGCGCGAAGTTTTGTCGATCGTGTCGTGGCTGGCCGCCGCAGCGGTCGGCGCTTGGATCTTTTTCACAAAGAAAGACCTGTCGGCTGATGTCGCAGCCCAGACCGGCTTGCCGCCGCAGATCGCGCTGGCGGTCGTTGCACTGGTCGTTGCCTTGATTGTGCTGATTGTCGTGCACCTGATTACCGCCCGCATCTCAGATGCGATCCTGGATAGCCGGGTCGGGATGATCGACCGGGTGCTGGGCTTTGTCTTCGGTGTCGGCCGCGGGTTTATCCTGCTGGTCATCCCATACATGTTCTATGCCTCGTTCTTCCCGGATGAAAAACAGCATTTCCCGTGGGTCCGGGATGCCATCTCGCTGCCGTACATCAAGAGCGCGGGCGAAACGATCCGGTCAATCCTTGTGCAATACGTGCCGTCCTCGCTGACCGCGCCGCCGCAAGGCGAGCAGCAGGGATTTCTTAATCACGACGGGCGTTTCGTCACGCTGGCTATCGGCGGCCAGCGGTACTATATGACGGCCGTGTGACGAGAACCGGCAGCGGGCTTATCGCCCCGGCTGTCGCCTAGTCGCCGGTGTGGTCGCCCGCGCGTTTTTCTGGGCAATCGTTGAGCTGCGAGACGCGGGAGGTTTCATGACCGATCGATCGGGCGCGCTGACAATCGACGGCCTCACGTTCACCCGCTACGGCGACGATCGTCTGCGTGAAGAGTGCGGCGTGTTCGGCATCTTCAATCACCCAGATGCAGCGGCGATCACGGCGCTCGGTCTGCATGCCCTCCAGCATCGCGGCCAGGAAGCCTCCGGCATCGTGTCCTATGATGGACGCCAGTTCCATTCGGAACGCCGCATGGGTCTGGTTGGTGACAACTTCTCCAAAAAGGCGGTGCTTGAGCGCCTGAAGGGCCGGATGGCCATCGGCCACAACCGCTACTCGACGACCGGCGACCCGCTGATCCGCAACGTCCAGCCGCTGTTCTGCGATATCGACACGGGCGGCTTCGCGGTCGCCCACAACGGCAACCTGACGAATGCTTTGACGCTGCGTCACGATCTCATTTCGTCGGGCGCCATTTGCCAGTCGACATCCGACACGGAAGTGATTTTGCATCTGCTGTCGCGCTCCAAGAAGCGCCGGGTGGTCGAGCGCCTTGTCGATGCCATCCGCCAGGTCGAAGGCTCCTACTCACTGGTCTGCCTGACTGACAACATGATGATCGGCGCGCGCGATCCCGTGGGCATACGCCCGCTCGTCATCGGCCGTCTCGGCGTGTCGTATGTGCTGGCATCCGAGACCTGCGCGCTCGATATGGTCGGCGCGGAATTCCTGCGCGAAGTTGAAAACGGCGAAGTCGTCGTCATCACCGA
>JANMOL010000508.1:0-2993 GCA_031369245.1 Hyphomicrobium sp.
CGAAATTAGCTCAGGTGTTGACCCAGGTTTTGGCATCTACGTGCACTGGCCGTTCTGCGCGCAGAAGTGCCCGTATTGTGATTTCAACAGCCACGTGCGCCACAACGGTTGGGACGAAGCGCGGTTTTTGGCGGCGTACAGGCGCGAACTTGATGCGGCTGCGGCGCTGACCGGCCCGCGCGAAGTGCGCAGCATTTTCTTTGGCGGCGGCACGCCATCGCTGATGAAGCCCGCCACAACGGCTGCCATCCTCGACCACATTGCGCGGCTCTATACCGTCCGGCTAGGCGCGGAGATCACGCTTGAAGCCAATCCGGGCAGCGTTGAAGCCGAGCGCTTCAGGGGCTATCGCGCGGCCGGTATCAACCGTGTGTCGATGGGGCTGCAGTCGCTGCGCGACGAGGATCTGAAAAAGCTCGGGCGCATGCATACGGTTGCGGAATCGAAAGCCGCGCTGGAGATCGCGCGCACGACGTTTGATCGGTTCTCATTCGATTTGATTTATGCCCGACCCGGCCAGCAGCCCGGCCCATGGCGGGCCGAGCTTGCCGAGGCGCTCGACCTCGCCGGTGATCATCTGTCGCTGTATCAGCTGACGATTGAACCCGACACGCCCTATGCGGCGCTGCAGGCGGCCGGCAAGCTGATCGTGCCGGATGCGGACGCGGCGCTGGCGCTTTACCAGATCACGCAGGAGCTGACCGAAGCGCGCGGGCTGACGGCCTACGAGATTTCCAATCACGCGCGGCCTGGTCAGGAAAGCCAGCATAATCTGCTTTACTGGCGCTATGGCGAATACGCCGGTATCGGGCCTGGTGCGCACGGCCGGGTGCTGGCTGGCGGCTTGCGGTTTGCAACCGTCGCCGAGCGTAATCCCGAAGGCTGGGCGGCGCTGGTTGAACAGCAGGGCGACGGGCTGACCGAAAAGTCAGCACTCACGGCCGCCGAACAGGCCGACGAAATGCTGCTCATGGGGCTGCGGCTGCGAGACGGCATCGATCTCGACAGGCTGGCAGCGCTCGGCGGCGTGCGGCCATCGGCGGGCACGATCGGCGGGCTGGTGCGGCTTGGGATGCTGGAGACGGGCACCATCCAGACGATTGGCCAAGGCCGTGCCGCCCGCTGGCACAGCCATGCCTCAGAGGCGGCAGGAGCGTCCTTGATCCGGGCCACCCCGCGCGGGCGCTTTGTGTTAAACGCCGTCGTCGCCGAACTGTCAAAAAGCTTTGTTGCGGCCCCGCACGTAGACAATCACGCTGGCGCGCTTTAATCACCGGCTGATGATGCGGCGGCTCTATGATTGGATGATGCGCTCAGCCGGTGATAAGCGGGCGCCTTGGGCGCTCGGCATTATTTCGTTCGTCGAAAGCTCATTTTTTCCCATTCCGCCCGACGTGATGCTGGTGCCGATGATTTTGGCGCGGCGCGAAAAAGCCTGGTGGTACGCGTCGATCGCGACCGTCACGTCGGTGATCGGCGGTGTGCTCGGTTATGCCATTGGCTACTATCTCTACGACGCCGTCGGGCTTCCGATCCTGAAGCTCTATGGCCGTGAAAACGCGCTCGAAGGCTTTATCCAGTTCGTGCACGACTACGGCGTACCGGCCGTGATTATAAAAGGCATGACGCCGATCCCCTACAAGGTCGTGACGATCGCCGCGGGTGTCGCAAAAATGAACCTGGCGGCATTCATCGCTGCCAGCATCATTGCACGCGCGATGCGGTTTTATCTCGTCGCCGGGTTGCTCTATTTCTTTGGCGAGCCGATCCGCGAGTTCATTGAAAAACGGCTGATGCTGGTGACCACAGTGTTTGTCGTCGTTCTCGCCGGCGGGTTTCTGGCGTTACGGTTTTTGGTCTAGAACGGCGAGGACTGAGGTATGGCGTTCGACGTCCAGGGCGATCGCGGGCAGGCCTACACGCTCGGCAGCGTGGCTTTGTTTCTGTCCGCAGCAGCGATCATGATCGCGCTCGGCTATCAGTACATCGGCGGCTACGTGCCGTGCCCACTCTGTTTGATGCAGCGTTACGCTTACTATGCCGCCATTCCGGCCTTGTTCGTTGCGGTGGCCTTGACCTCGGGCGGCCGCGGCGGGTGGGCCGCCGTGCTGTTTGCCCTGGTCGCGCTCGGCTATCTGGCAAACACCGGCCTTGGCATTTATCAGGCCGGCGCTGAGTGGAAATTTTGGCCCGGGCCGGCGACGTGCGGCGGTGATCAGGCACTTGCGACCTCGGCCGGGTCGCTGCTCAAGGACCTCGAAGGCATTAAAGTCGCGCGTTGCGATGAAGCGTCGTGGCGATTGCTCGGGCTGTCGTTTGCTGGCTGGAATGCGGTGACCTCGCTGCTTTTGATGGCCATTTGCCTGCGCGCCGCATCCGCTGCCTCGGACGCTGTCCGCAAAACCTGATTTTTCAGGGTCTTATCAACTTCTCCACACCACTTGCGCGGCGTCAAACGCCTGAATTTGTGGCTTGTCCACACCTGTCAAGCGAATATCATGGCGCTGACAAGATCACGCCTTGGCGTTGCCTGAATGTGACGGCTATTCTCTATTCGTTCGCAGAACACAACCGGCACATCCGGGCGGCACATCAGGGCAGCAGTTCCGGGACGGACGGTCGTACAGCGTCGGGAGTGTTGGTCGTGGTCTCGCGTTTTGTCACTCCTCAGTCGTGTCTTGCGTTCACGTCTTTGTCCCAGTCGCGGGCCGGTGTTTCGGAAAACGGTTTTCGTAAGCATAGTGTTGTTGCGTGGCGTAGGCGTCTGTTGCGTTTTGTAGCGTTTGCGTGCGGTCAGCGCCCAAGAGAGGTGCTGCTCGGGGCTTTCAAAAAATCTAGGCGAGTGGCTTGGACAGATCCGTTCAAGCGTAGGTCTGGGCTACTCGCCCGCACCCGGAACAGCCAGCCTGAGTTGCAGTTTTTGCGTGAGGGCAGTTTGAGTAAGGCCAGTTCGCGTGAGGCCAGTTTGCGTGAGGCGAGTATGGCGTCGAAAA
>JANMOL010000579.1:0-2106 GCA_031369245.1 Hyphomicrobium sp.
AGTGATAGCGCGTCTTTCAAACGATCTTGCGAAGCGGCCAGAACGGAGTGGACGGCGTCCGCGCGGGTTCGGGTTTGCGCGACGTCCTGCTGGAGATTGGCCAGCGCAGTCTCATGCTGGGTCACGGTGAGGAAGACGGCCGACGCCGCAAGTCCAGCAATCAGGACGGCGAGCAGCGCTACAAACCGGTTCGAGCGCGGCGCTGCCTCTGAGCCTGCCGCATCTCGTGCCAGGAAATCGACCGGCAATGCGGCTGAGCCGTCCTCGTTCCAGCAATCGACGCCGGACACGGTCACCCCGGTTGCCCGCACATCGCTCAGCGGCCCGTCGATCGAGGCCCGTTCGGCGATGAGCTGATGGACTTTGAGCGGGCCGTGGCGGGTTCCATTCGGGACCACGAGATGCGCGGTGTAGACATCCTTGGCCCGGAACGGCGTCGCGCGTTCAAGATCGAGGTCGAGGATCTGGGCGATATCGGCGCGCGCGGCTTCCGGCAGTTCGACCCGGCGGGTAAACACGGCCGCGTTCGCAAGCCGCAGTCGTACCAGCGCTGCAGGCCGCTCCCGGGCAATCGCAAGTAAAACATCCCAGGCATCCGCTTTGGCAAGCGTGCGGCCCATTTGCACTCGGGCGTCCCGGCGCGATCTCGTATCGAGTATCCGCAAGCCATGGGTCTCAACCGAGACAACGATATCGGGCTCCGTCGCCCGATGGCGGGCGCGCACGGTGTCTGGCAGCAAGCCGGCAAGCTCGGCTGTCCACCAGCGGTAACCCTGCTGGAGCGCTGTAACCGGAGACAAAACGGCGCCGCTCATCGTGCGACCCAAACCCATTGACTAACGGCGGCGATCGATCGGCACCGCGTTCACCACGAAGCTATCGTTGACGACGAAGCCATGGCCCGAGAATACACAATTATGCTATAGTTTGAGAGCGATTTTGTGATTTTCATGTCGAGGCCGTTAATGCGTCATCAGGGGTCTCCCGGCGCGATTGGTGAACGTGATCCGCGCAGCGGCGCGTTCGTCGAAGACTTCAGCGCGATCTTGGTCAACCGCGGAATGCTCGACACATTTGCCGTGCGCCGGGCGCAGCGCGCGCAGAGCCAGTCGGGCGAACGCTTCGATCTGGTTTTGACCCGTCTCGGACTGCTGACGGAAAGCCAGCTGGCACACGTTTTGTGCGAGCACCTCGGCCTCGTGGCGGCCTCGGCCGCTGATTTCCCAGAGGCCGCGCTTTTCCCCGAGCAACTGTCCATCGCGTTTTTGAAATCCAGCCGGATGCTGCCAATACAGGACCATGCCCAAGAGCAGGGTGGGGCCCAAGAGCAGGGCGATGCCGTTGTTGTGGCGATTGCCGATCCCTTCAACACAGAAGCGCTGTCGGCCTTGTCGTTCCTATTGAAGCGGCCGATTGAGCGCCGCTTGGCGACGGCGGGCGATATCGATCAGGCCATCGACCGGCTTTATGGGCCAAAGCACGCGCCAGCCAGCCGCGCGGATATCGCCACCCGCTCAGCTGCTGATGATGGCACGGACGATGATGTCCGCCGGCTTGAAGATTTGGCCAGCGAAGCGCCTGTCATCAAGCTCGTGCAAGAACTGGTGGTGCGCGCCGTCGAGCAGCAGGCCTCTGATATTCATATCGAGCCGCGTGAAGATTGCGTGCGTGTGCGCTACCGCATCGATGGCGTGCTGCACACCGTCGAGACGCTGCCGCTGTCGGTGCGGCTGGCGATGAGTTCGCGTATTAAAGTCATGGCCCAGCTGAATATCGCTGAGCGCCGGTTGCCGCAGGATGGCCGCATCAAGGTGGTGGTGCGCGGGCGCGACATCGATCTGCGCGTTTCGACCATGCCAACAATGTGCGGCGAAAGCGTTGTCTTGCGTATTCTCGATCGCTCGAGCGTGGCGCTGGATTTCTCCAAACTCGGGTTCGAGGGCGCTGGCCTCGCGCACTTCAAGCAGCTGCTGGCCGAGCCCAACGGCATCATTCTTGTCACCGGGCCGACCGGTAGCGGCAAGACGACAACGCTTTACACAGCACTCGGCGCGCTCAATGACAGCGGCCGCAAGCTGTTCACAGTCGAAGATCCGATCGAATATC
>JANMOL010000622.1:0-1747 GCA_031369245.1 Hyphomicrobium sp.
TGCGCGGCAGTTTTGGCGGCTTTGCGACCGACGGCACCGAGGCTTCAAGGCGTCCAACAATCTCTTTCATGATTTGACGGACGCGCTCGGCGTTGCGTCCAAAATCGCTGCGGCCGTAGCGTGAGGCAGAGCGGATATCGACCGCCGAAGTTTGATCATCGCCCGACACGCGAATGACGACGTCGTCGGCAAAGCCCAAGATCATCGTCCGCTCAGCGAGTTCGATGGTGCCTGGCTCGCCGCTGTCATCATCGGGTGGGACTTCGAGCACGGTCTTGGTGCGCAGCTTAGCCAAAGCCTGCAACACGAGTTCGTAGGCTTCGCTCGCCGGGCGCGGCACGATCAGGGTCTTGAGGTCCGGGTAGCTGGTTTTTTGCAGCTCGGCGAAGCGGTCCTTGGGATAGGCCAAGGGATTGCTGCCGGGCTGGCGGTTTTTGGCGGCGTCCTGGAACTGCGGCGGCTGTGTCAGGTCGGTCGAGACATCATTGAGCATTGGCCAGTCGCGGCTCATCAGAAAAATGCCCAGCGCGATCGACAGCATTGCACCCGCGACGACCGAGCCGGCGATGACGCGCGGCGCGCCTTGCCGTCCGGTGATCCAGATATCCAAGCCCGCAATCGCTGCCATCACCAGCACCAGGGCCGCGCCGGCAAACGCCGCCGCTGTGATGTTGAGGGCAACGGGCGTTGGAAGTGCGAACAGGCGATGCAGAAACGCCGTCGTGATCAGCAGCACCGCGCAAAACAGCGCCAGGCGGCTGGTCCATCGCGCCAGAAACGACGGCGGCTGATCGGCAGCATATTCTAGCCGTGCCATGCCAGACCCAGTTTCTCGTGACGATTCTGGGTGCGCAGATCCACGCTGTCTCTCCCACCAATTTGCTGGCGCTCACCATAGTGCCGAATCCGGCGAAAACGAGTGCCAGCCGCGCTCTGCTTAAGGAAAAAGACGCGCGGACGTCCAGGGGCTTTCGCTATTGGCGCGTTTGTACACAATGCGATCGTGCAGCCGGAAGGGACGGCTGATCCAAAATTCCATTTCGACCGGCGTGACCCTTAAGCCCGACCAGTAGGGAGGACGCGGGATGGCGCCGACGCCGAATTTGGCGGTGTAGGTTGCAACAGCCGACTCCAGCGCGAACCGGCCTTCGAGCGGGCGCGACTGCTGCGATGCCCAAGCCCCAATCCGGCTGAGGCGCGGGCGCGAGGCGTAGTAATCGTCAGCCTCGGCGTCCGTGACGACCGGTTCCTTCCGGACAAGGCGATCGATGTGATGGACGAGGCCGGTTCCCGCGCCCGGATCGTTTCCATGACGCGTCCTCCCGAGGTCAAACTCCTCGAAGCCGACATCGAGGACATCAAGGGCAAGAAGGAGAAGGCCATCAAGGAGCAGGACTTCGAGGGTGCCGCATCGATGCGCGACAAGGAACGCCAGGCGAAGGAGAAGCTCGAAAACGTTCTCACTACCTGGCGCACGAACCGCGAAGAGAAGCGGGTCACCGTCGACGAGGAGGACATCATCCAGATCGTCTCCAAGTGGACTGGCATCCCGTTGACCCGTCTCGAAAACAACGAAAAGCAGAAGCTGCTTCGCCTCGAAGAGGAGATGGCCAAGATCGTCATCGGCCAGAAGGAGGCGGTCTCCGCCCTTTGCCGGGCGCTGCGCCGATCCCGTGCCGATCTCAAGGATCCGAAGCGGCCCATCGGGACGTTCGCGCTTCTCGGGCCCACCGGTGTCGGCAAGACG
>JANMOL010000640.1:0-4066 GCA_031369245.1 Hyphomicrobium sp.
TCGTCTGGCGCACGATGCGGGCTGGCGTTTCAGATCCATTACGTTTGCATTGCTGAGCATAAGACAAAGTGCTGCGCTGGCGGTTCATCTTAACCAGCCGTAGTCGGAACCTTGAGGCCTTCTGGGATTAATGAATGGCAAGTCACAAAATCACGATCAATGGCGAAAGCTTTCTGGCGCGCCGCGGCGAGCTGCTGCTGGACGCTTGCTTGAGCAATGGCATCGACCTGCCCTATGACTGCCGCGCTGGTCACTGCGGCACCTGCTGTGTGCGCTTGGTCTCCGGCAAAGTGCGCGGCGGAGAGGGCTCAGAGCAGGGCATTGTTCATGCCTGTCAGTGCCGGATTGTTGGCGATGCAGTCATCGAGCAGCGCCAAGCCTCGGGTGTGCGCACCGTCGACGGCGTGCTGAGTTCATTGCGCCCGCTGTCGCGCGAGGTGATGGAAGTCGGCATCACCACAGACTGCGCGCTGCCCTATCATGCCGGACAATATGCGCAGGTCGGCTTTAGCGGCTATCCGAGCCGCCCGTTCAGCATCACCCATCCATTGAGCGCCAATGCGGATCGCCGCGCGGTCTGGTTTCATGTCCGGCGCATGGAGGGCGGGCGTGTCACGGCATCGCTTGGCCAGCGCATCAAGCTCGGCCATCGGGTGACGCTGGCTGGGCCCTATGGCTCGGCGCATTTCCGGCCCAATCAGGCAAGCCGCTTAATTCTCGTCGCGACCAACACCGGCTTTGCGCCGATCTGGTCGATCGCGGTTGCAGCTTTGCGCGAAAACCCTGCACGCCAGATCATGATCATCGCGGGCGGCCGCGCTATCGAGTCGCTCTATATGGCACCAGCGCTCATGCAACTGGCCCGCTTCCCCAATGTGCTCATCTTGCCTGTCTGCAGTACGCCGCAGACCGTCAGTTCAGCGGTCATGCCCGGCCGTCCGACCGATTATCTGCCGCATCTGCTGCCAACCGACGTGCTCTACGCCTGCGGCGCGCCCGCAATGGTCGACGCGATCAAATCGATCGCGGCCCAGGCCGGCGTGGTCTGTTATGCAGACCCGTTCCTGCCGACCGCAGACGACACGATTGCGGAAAGCACGCTCACCCGCGCCATCGGGTGGCTGGCTGCACCCGCCAGCCGGCCAAAACGCCCGCTCGCACCCGAGCGGCCGCGCGACCGGCGAGAGCCGCCCATGCAGCGCTATGGAATGGATCAGGCAAGGGTCAGCAGTGATTAAGGCCGTCAAGGCACGCAGCCCCGCGCCAAACGGGTTTGGGCGCACGGCGCAACGGCGCTCGTCGGTGGTGCATCTCATCAGCGTGCTGACTTTTTCCGGCTTGGCCGGCTACAGCGCCGTTGCGTCCGATCCAGCCAAGACGGTCGGCGCGAATGCCTGCGCTGAATGTCACAAGCAGGAGGCCGAAGCCTGGAAGGGCACGCATCATTTCAAGACCTTCCGTGAAATGCCGCGCAACCTCGAAGCAAATAAGATCGCGGAAAAAATGGGCATCCGGCGTGTCAAGTCGGAGAGCTTGTGCCTGAATTGCCATTTCACGGTGCAGCAGAAAGACAATAAGCCAGAGCCGGTCTCGGGCATTTCCTGCGAGTCATGCCACAGCGCCGGGCAGGATTGGATCAAGGTCCACAGCGGGTACAGCGGCAAGAAAGCCGAGACTGAGACCAAGGCCGAGAAAGACGCGCGCTGGAAGCTCGCCGAATCTAAAGGAATGATCAGGCCGCGCGCGCTCTACCAGCTGGCGAAGAACTGCTTTGGCTGCCATGTCGTGCCAAACGAGGAACTGGTCAACAAAGGCGGCCATCGGGCCGGCAGCGCCTTCGAGTTGCTGTCCTGGTCGCAGGGCGAGGTCCGGCACAACACCTGGCATTCCAAGGGCAAGGACAACGTACCAGCCAGCGCCGCGCGCAAACGCATGCTGTATCTCGTCGGCCTCGGGGTCGAGCTTGAGACAGCCTTGCGAGCGGTCGCAAAGGCGACTGTCAGAAAGGTCTATGCGTTTGAGATGGCCAAGCGCGCCGACCGCGCGCGCAAGCAGCTGGCCGCCGCGGCGCAAGCGGCACCCAACGTGCCGGAAATCGCCAAGATGATCGAATGTGCGCAATCGGCTGGGCTCAAGCTGAACAATGAACGCGCTTTGACGGCGGCTGCCGACGGCGTCGCCAAGCTGCTCACGAGCATCACCGAGACGTACGACGGCAGCACAATGGCCGGGCTCGATAGCCTGATCCCCGGAGCAGATAAGTTCAAAGGCACGGCGAGAAACGCCAGCGCGGTCAAGTGACTTCGGCCCGGCTGGCAACGACGGCAAACTCAAGGGGCGTGATGGGAAAGTGCGATGCGTAATTTTGGCGGGCTGCCGTGAGATTGACGGGGCGACTTGCGTCTGACGGCGCGATCGGCGGACGCGCTCCGGGCTCGGCGCGAGTTCTGACCAGCCAAACCGTCCAGGGCCTTTTGATCGCGGCCATGTCCAGTGGCCTGTTCTGGCTCGTCTGGATCTATGGCAACGGGCTGCGCGATCCGCGCTATCTCGACGGCTGGGTGCTGGCTGGCGGCATGAGCGTGCAGCTGTATTTTCACATCGCCATCAAAACCGCGCGGCTATCGCCGAAATCCGTCATGCGTTGGCGCAAGATCCATATTTTTGTGGGCTATCTGCTGATCGCCGCCTTCATCTCGCATTTGGATTTCTCTTGGCCGGACACCGCCTTTGAATGGGCGCTGTGGGCGGCCTTCGTTCTGGTGGCGCTGAGCGGCGTGTTCGGCACCTATCTCGCCTGGTCGCTGCAGGCCAAGCGCGCGCTCGACGAACGCGTTGGCTATGACCGCATCCCGGCCCGCCGCGCCGAGCTGGCGCGCGACGTGCACGCAGCCGTCGCTATGACCGATCCGGCCGCCGCTGCGATCGGCTTGCCAGCACAGCCCCATGACGCCTGGATCATGGACCTCTACACCACCCGCCTGCGGGATTTTTTCCAAGGCCAGCGCAATGTCACAGCCCATCTCGTCGGCTCGCAGCACCATCTCAAGCGACTGACCGATGAGATCGACAACCTGTCACGCTATGTCGACAACCCGAACCAGGACAAGCTTGCAGCCATCAAGAACCTGGTGGTCGAGAAGGACCAGCTCGATTTCTCCAGCGTCCATCATGCGCTGACCAAAGGCTGGCTGTTGGTGCATGTGCCGGTCACCTATTCGCTGATCGTGCTCAGCGTGCTGCACATCGTCGTGGTCTATGCCTTTTCATCGGGGGCCTGGTGATGCGGCGGCCTGGATGGTTCAGATCGGCTCAGCCGCCCAAGTCCGAGAGCCAGCCGCGCGCTGGCTCCCGGCGCGACCGGTTCGCGCTGCTGGCAGCCGTCGGGACGGTCATTGGCCTGGGGTTTACGTTCGTGATCTCCAGCGGCACGCCGTTCCTCATGCCGGGGCCGCTGACCAGCGCTCACGGCGCGATCAAGACGTGCAGCACCTGCCACACCAAGAGCGGCAGCGGCAAAGTGAGCTGGGTTCACGGCCTCGTCGCCGGCGATCCGCTGGCCGACAGCAAGGCCTGTCTGACCTGCCACAAAATGCCGGACACGGCCTTCAACGCCCACAGCGCGTCGGCCAGTGTGTTGGAGCACAGCACGGAGCGGCTGACGAAAACCGCAGCGTCAACGCCGGTGCCGCAATCGGCCCGCGCACAGAGCATCGCCTTCCCGACCCATGACATGGTGGCGCGCGGTCTCTATTGCGCGACGTGCCACCAGGAGCACCAGGGCGTCAATTTCGATCTGAACAAGATATCCAACGAGCAATGCCGCTCGTGCCACGTGGTCAAGTTCGACAGCTTCGACGGCAATCATCCGAAATTCGATCAGTATCCATTCAAGAAGCGCACACCGATCGTCTACGACCACGCCGGACATTTCAATAAGCACTACCCGGAACTGGCGAAGAAGGATCCGGCAAAGCCGATCCCCGCGACGTGCTCGACCTGCCACAACAGCAGCGATGATAAGCGCGTGATGGCCGTCGCGCCGTTCGAAAAGACCTGCGCCACC
>JANMOL010000014.1:0-1579 GCA_031369245.1 Hyphomicrobium sp.
AACAAAGAATTGATCGGCGACATCACCGGCTTCGCCCTGCCAGAGCGGATTGGCGGCGGACTCTTGAGCAGCCTTAAGAGCAGCCTCTGGCGGCGCTTTCAGGTCCAGCATTTCGGGCACCCGGGCCAGGGCTTCGGCCGCCTCCACATGGGCGTGTGCAAACGCCCGCAGCGGGTGGGTCTGCTGCGTGTCGTAGAGCGCCATGAGCGGCGCAAAGGCCTCTTGCAGCCGGGCCACGACATCGCGGGCACCGGCCAGATCGTCGTCCCACAATCGGCTGGCGGCCATCGACTGGCGTTTACCCTCAGCGCGGTCGCGTTGTGATTTTTCAAGTGCGGCTGAAACACCATCGAGGCCGCGTCCGAGGTAGGGTGCGCGAAACGCGGCGATCTCAAGCGCGCGGCCAAAGCGGCGGATATCGAAGGCCTTCAAGCCTGCGCGGCAGAGCGGATGTTTCAGCAACGCCATCACGTCCGCTGGTGCGAATGCGCTGTCCACCGCGCCGATGACGAGTTGGAGAAATGTGCCGGGAACGGTTTTTCCAAACGGGCGTCCGGCGCTGTCATCGACGCGAATGCCCCAGGCTTCGAGCCGGACGGCGACGCGGCGCGCCAGTAACCGGTCAGGCGAGACCAGGGCGGCGGTCCGTCCGGGGGTCTCGACGGCTTCGCGCAGGATGAGCGCGACAACCTCGGCTTCGTCCTGCGCATTCGGCGCTTCGATCAGCGATACCCCGGCCAATGCGGCGGCGATGGCGGGCTTGTCGGCGCCCGCCGTGAACGCATGCCAGCGTCCGGTTGTGGCGGCGGGGCGCAGCGCTTCGCTGATTAGTGCGTTGCGCGCCGCGCGGACCTGCGATGGCGCTAGCCCTGGCAGTTCAACAACGTCCTGGCGTTTGACGCCCAAGGCATCGAGCAGCTTTTTGAGGCCATACTGGGGATGCTCGGGGTGACCCGGCACAATCGCCTGCCAGCTGTCTTCATCGAGATCGGTATCGAGAGCTGGCAGCACAATCGCGCCGTGCGGAAGGCTGGCGACCGCGCGCATCAGCGTCACCGTTGCGGGGATCGATCCCGTGACGCCGGCGATGATCACCGGGCCTGCCAGCGGCGCATCCGTCAAGCGCTTGGCCTCCGCCAGGATCATGTGGTTGCGTCGGCTGACGGCCGAGACCGTGCCGCGCTCAGCCAAACGCGCTGGCCAGAATTCCGTGACGATCTTCAGAAAATCGACGGTCTTTTGCCAATGCGCCGAATAGCTGTCGGGCACCAGCTGCTTGATGCCGGCAAGCGCGACGTTCTCACGTTCGATTTCGTCCATCAGATTGGCGAGTTCAGCAGCCAGGTTGGCGGCCTGTGCGGGCGTGTTGTTGGCGGCGGCCTCCGTGTCGGGATCGCTGGCCGCAAGCGTCTCGCGCCAATACTGCACGAGCTGCATCAGCGTGAGCGTGCGCTCGAGCGGGGTCACAGCCAGCGGCAGATCAAGCGCGCTGGCGCCTAGACCGCCAAGCGTCGCAAGCCCGGCCAGAAGCGACAGGTCCTCTTCGCCTTCCGAGATCGGCCGGACGCGCGGCATCAGC
>JANMOL010000016.1:0-1643 GCA_031369245.1 Hyphomicrobium sp.
CAGCGAACCGCGCGGAGGAACTCGAGCAGCTGCGCATGGCGGCTGAAAAGGTGGTGTCCGATCTTCAAGGCGTTGCCGGCGTGACCGCGGTGTTGACCGCAGATGTCAGCGGCGGTTTGCAGCGTGCGCCCGAGCCTGCGCCGCTGCGGATGCCAACGGCAGCGGCGGCCATCGTTCCGGCCGCCATTCCTGTGCCGCCTGCCGCAACCGTTGCTGTCGCAGCGCCGAAGGTTGCCGAGCATGCCCGCGTGCAAGAGGCGCGCGCTAAGGGGGCGACTGGTGATGGCGCCGGTCCGCGTCAGGCGGCAGCGGCTGCTGGGCCCGGTGCTGCGGCTGGTCAAAAGCCGATGCAAGGCATTCCCGGCGTCAAGCACGTCATTGCGGTTGCGTCCGGCAAGGGCGGCGTCGGCAAATCAACGGTCGCGGTCAATCTGGCACTCGGTCTGCAGTCGATCGGCCTCAAGGTCGGCGTGGTCGATGCCGACATCTATGGCCCGTCGCAACCGCGCCTGCTCGGCATTTCGGGTAAGCCGCAAGTGGCGCACGGCAAGGTGATCAGGCCGATGGAAGGCTGGGGCCTGAAGGTCATGTCGATGGGCTTTCTGGTCGACGAAGGCACGCCGGTGGTGTGGCGCGGGCCGATGGTCGTGTCAGCGCTCAGCCAAATGCTGCGCGAGACCGACTGGGCGGGGACGGCCGGCGATCTTGACGTGCTGGTCGTCGATATGCCGCCCGGCACCGGCGACATTCAGCTGTCGATTTCGCAAACCGTGCCGCTGTCGGGCGCGGTCATCGTCTCGACACCGCAGGATCTCGCGCTGATCGATGCGCGCAAAGGCATCGGCATGTTCAAGCGCGTCGAAGTGCCGATCCTCGGCATTGTCGAGAACATGAGCTATTTCCTGTGCCCAAGCTGCGGCACGCGCTCGGACATCTTCGGACACGGCGGGGCGCGCGACGAAGCCTCGAAACTCGGCGTGCCGTTCCTCGGCGAAATCCCGCTGCACATGGATATCCGCGAGACGTCGGATAGCGGCAAGCCGGTCACCGTCTCGGCGCCTGACAGCGCGCACGCCAGCATTTTCCGCGAATTGGCGGCGCGGGTGTGGACCGAGGTCGAGCGCGCCAAGGGCACGCTGACGCCGCCGCCGCTGCTCGACGTCAGCGCTGACGGAAAAATGCTGAAAGCCGCATTCCCCGATGGCCGCACATTCGACGTCACAGCCGAGATGCTGCGGGTCATGAGCCCGTCGGCCGAAGTGCAAGGCCACTCGGCGGCGCAGCGGGTGACGGTGCCGCGCAAGAAGCACGTCAAGATTTCAGAATTGAAGCCGGTCGGCAATTACGCAACGCGCATCGTGTTCGACGACGGCCACAACACGGGGCTCTTTACCTGGGGCTATCTGCATCAGCTCGGGCGCGAAAAAGACGAGCGCTGGGGCGCGTATCTCGAAGAGCTCAGCAAGAAGGGCCTGACGCGGGAGTGAGGCAGCGTTTGCTGGCTCGTCATGCAATCTAAGCTCTGTGACATCCGTAGTGAGTGGCGGACCAAGGAGGACTCATGGCGAGCACGAACCCATCGGGAATGCGCACCGCGTCGCGCATCGTGGGCGCGCTGCTGGCGCCCCTGCTAGCGGCGTTTT
>JANMOL010000024.1:0-2196 GCA_031369245.1 Hyphomicrobium sp.
CCACAAGGTGTCGTCGAAGGTGGCGTCTGCACCGGCCCCATCGGCGGGCGTGAAGCGATATTTGCGCTGCCAGATTTCTGCAGCGATCGAGGTGTCAAAGGGCGGCGCGGTGTGCATTAGAGGGGTCTGCCATCGGATTGAACTGTCGCTTGAAATGTAGCGGCAATCCGGCCGCGCGTCAACAAAATGTTCTCTTTAAGTTCTATTTTTGTCTTCTTGGTTATGCGGGTTGTTTCGCGCCTTCGGGCAAGGGTGGCGGCGACGGCGGCGGGTTTGGGCTGTTGCCGGCTTCGGTGATCAGCGCCGTGCTGGCGTTTTCAATCGCGGTCTCGATCCGGCGGCGGAATTCAGCGCGCGGCAGGCCGGGTGGCAGCGGCTCCAAAAACACGACGATGATGGTGCCCGGATAGCGCAAAAAACTGCGCCGCGGCCAATAGAGACCCGAGTTCAACGCCAGCGGCACGGCTGGCACGCCGAGCGCCTCATAGAGCGCGACATAGCCCGGCTTGTAGTCGGGGACTGCGCCGGGCACGGCGCGCGTGCCCTCCGGAAAAATGAACACTTGGCGGCCCGATGCGACCCGGTCCTTGGCAT
Organism: Hyphomicrobium sp.; assembly: GCA_031369245.1. GTDB lineage: Bacteria > Pseudomonadota > Alphaproteobacteria > Rhizobiales > Hyphomicrobiaceae > Hyphomicrobium_B. Next base: position 595 of record JANMOL010000024.1, read on the forward strand.
CGCGGATCAGGGCCTTCAAGGCGCTGGCGGCTTTGTCGCGCTTGACCAGGATGTGCTCGAACTTGAGGCAGAACCAGCCGTAAACCGGGATCCATTTGAGTTCGTCTTTGAGCACGATCGCGGGATCGCGCAACAGCGGCACGAGCGCAAACGTATCCCAGGCCGATTGGTGCTTGGCGACAATCAGGCATGGGCCCTGGGGCAGGCGATGGTGTCCGCGGACTTCGAGCTTGGTGCCACAGATCAGGCTGAGCTGGGCGACGCAGATGCGGCCATGAAGCGCGAGGCCGGCCATGGCCCAGCGGCGCGGGGCTACCAGCAGCCACGATCCAAGCAGCAGGAACAACGCGGTGGTGATGTAGAATGCCGCGCCGTAGAGGATCGAGCGCACGACCACGCCGAGCGGCGGCTTTGCGCGATCCGTTGCGGCCTGCGTCTCAGCCATCGGTGCGCTTTGGTCCTGAAGCGACCACGGCGCTATCGCCATGCCAGCCCATGATGCGCTGGGTTGCAAGCCGGGCGGCGGCCGGCAGGTACTTTAGATATTCCGAGAGCAGCACGCGCGTGGTGCGGACGTGCAGCCACCAGCCGCTATCGGGGAAGCTCGGCGGCATCACGACGTGCGGGATGAACTGGACGCCCGGCATGGCCAGCGCCAGTTCAGCCAGGCTGCGCGGCATATGATAGCTCGAGGTCACAACGATCAGTGTGCCGTAGCCGTTGGTGTTGGCCCAGGTGCGCGTTTCGTCGGCATTGCCGACGGTGTCGCGCGCCTCATAGCCCAGATCGACGCAACACACGAACTTCTTGGCGTCGAGGCCGGAAATGCGCTGCACGTCTTCGCGCCGCGTGCGGACGTTGACGCCGGAGATCAGCAGGCGCTGGCCACGGCCTTGGGTGAGGAGTTTGGCGCCCTCCTCGATGCGGTTGTCGCCGCCAGTCAAGACGACAATGCCATCGGCCTTGACCGCTTCAGATACCGGATCGCGCATGACGGAGGTTGCAAACAGCACGAAGCCAAAGGCCAGCGTCACGGCCGAAAGGGCCGCCGCCAAGACCAGGGCTCGTGACAATGACCTCATGGCCAAGGATATCCGTTTGCACCAGCAGCAAAAGCCGCTGCTCTGTTGTTGTGACGGAAGCCTAGCCGATTTGATCTGTCTGTGGGCACCGCTTTGGTCACTGGTTATGAATGAAACGAAAAACACCTGCGCAACGGCCGCTGCAAACGGCTGGTCGAGCTGGTTAATGCTGGCTATTCAAAATGCGATAAACGCCAACCCGCGAGGTGATCATACAAAGTGCCGCGATAATAATCACGACAAGACCCAAAAGAATATAGCCGGCCGCATCGAGCGAGCCGCTGCCGATCAAACGCTGCATTTCGACCGCACTGATGGCCCCGCCGCCCAGAATATCCATGATTGCAGGCATGCCGATAAACACCAGCATGGCCAGGACCGCACCGACGACGCCGGCCTTGATGCCCAAGCGCAGGAAATGCTTCTCGAATTCGCGGGCGATGAATTTATCGGTGGCGCCGACAAAGTGCAGCACCTCGACGATGTCGCGGTTCGAGGCCATGGCGCTCTTGGTGGCCGA
>JANMOL010000042.1:0-1768 GCA_031369245.1 Hyphomicrobium sp.
CGATGATCGGCAGATCGGGCCTTAGTTTCTTGATGCGCGGGATCAGATCGAAAGCGTTTTCGTCCGGCATGACGACGTCGGTGATCACGACGTCTCCCTCGCCCTGGCTGACCCAGCGCCACAGCGTTGCGGCATTGCCGGTGGCGCGCGGCGCATAGCCCGCCCGGGCCAGTGCCTGATTGAGCACGGTCCGGATGGCGGTGTCGTCGTCAGCAATGAGTACCGTGCCTCGAGCCATGCCAATCCTCTAGCCTTGTTGCTGGGGAGCCGTCCGCGAGCGCTGCTGCATTGGCAGCAACACGCGAAAGACGGTCCGCTTGGGTTCGGTATCGCACTCGATGATGCCGCCGTGATCACTGATGATCTTGGCGACGAGCGCGAGCCCGAGACCGGTTCCTGATGGTTTGGTTGTGACGAACGGATCAAACAAATGGGGCTTTAGATGATCCGCAATGCCAGCACCGTTGTCCTCGATCTGGATCATCAAAGGCAGACTGACGCGAAGATCGGAGCCGGGCACGGACAGCCGCACGCCTGGCCGAAAAGCGGTTTGCATCACGATCCGGCCGTTGTCGCGCTTGTCGCCAATCGCCTCAGCCGCGTTTTTGATCAGATTGAGAAAGACCTGCACCAGCTTGTCACGGTTGCCGAGCACGGGCGGGAGCGAGGGATCGTAGTCCTCGACGTAGCGCAAGCCGCGCCCGAAGCCGGTTTCCGAAATCCGGCGGACGTGATTCAACACGTCGTGGATGTTGACGGCATCCTTGGTAATCGGGCGCTCATCGCCAAACACTTCCATGCGATCGACGAGATCGCGAATACGGTCCGTCTCCGAGCAAATCAACTGCGCCAGAGCGCGATCTTCATCTGATAGTCCCGGTTCGAGCAGCTGGGCGGCACCGCGAATACCCGACAGCGGATTTTTTATTTCATGAGCCAGCACACCGGCCATGCCCGAGACCGAGCGGGCAGCCGCGCGATGGGTCAACTGGCGCTCGATCATCTGCGCCATGGTGCGCTGCTGCAGCATGATGAACATGGCGCGCGGATCATCCGGCATGGGGCCGCCGTAGATGTCGATCAGCTTGGCGTGCGCCATGCGCGGGGTCGCAACTTCGATGCCGTACTCGTTGACGGTCGTGCCGGTGGATTGCACGTGCTCGACCAAGGCCAGCAGCGGGCAGCCGAAGGCCACGATCTCGTCGATGCGGCTTCGGCGCAGCGTCGCGACGCTCATGGAGAAAAAAGATTCTGCCGCCGCATTCGCAAACAGGATGGTGCGATCGGTCGAAATGACGAGCAGCGGGTGCGGCAGAACGCTGAGCAGCACTTCGCCGTCGATATCAGCCATGGCCAGCGCCAGCGCGCCGAGCCCGCCAGCGGTTTTTTTCGGGGTCATCGCCGTCAGTTTTGTGCTCATGCCGCGCGCCGCTCCGCGTAATCCGCGTCATCATAGAAATCGCGCAGGCCGCGCAGGATGGTGGCGGCATCCCATTCGGTGCACAGCCGGCTGCGCCAGGATTTGACGGTGTGGATTGGCGCGCCACTCGACGCGAGATACCAGCCAATATGCTTGCGGGCGTTCTTGATCCCAAGCGTACCGCCGTAGTGAGCGAACATTGCTTCAATGTGTTCGATGGCGATGTCGCGCTGTTGACTTTGCGGCGGTGCGCCCGGATCGACGCCCTCGCCCAGAAAGCGCGCGATGCGGTCTGGCAGCCACGGTGCGCCATACGCGCCGCGCCCGACCATGACGCCTGCCGCCCCC
>JANMOL010000130.1:0-2459 GCA_031369245.1 Hyphomicrobium sp.
GCGCAGCTTCTCGATATCGCTGCCCTTTTTGCCGATCAACACGCCGGGGCGCGCCGTATGCACCGTCACGCGGCACTTCTTGTGCGGACGCTCGATGACGACTTTCGAGATGCCGCCTTCGCGCTGATCTTTCATGATGTGGGCGCGGATGGCGCGGTCTTCGTGCAGCAGCTTGCCATACTCATGGCGGGCCGCGAACCAGCGGCTGTCCCAGGTCCGGTTGATGCCAAGGCGGAGGCCGACGGGATTTACTTTTTGACCCATATTACTTGGCCTCCTTGGACTTTGTCGCAGACGGGGCCGCAGCCTTTGCAGCGGACTTCTTGGCGGCTGGCTTGGACTTTGCCTTATCGGCCGTCTTGTCTTCCTCGACCTGGCGCACAACGACGGTCAACTGCGAGAACGGCTTCAAGATCTGCGAACCACGGCCGCGGCCGCGGGCATGGAAGCGCTTCAGCGTCAGGTTTTTGCCGACGTAGGCTTCAGCAACGACGAGTTCATTGACATCGAGGCTGTGATTGTTTTCAGCGTTCGCGACCGCGCTCATCACGCACTTGCGGACATCGCCAGCAATACGCTTGGTGCTGAACTCAAGTTCAGCCATCGCCTGATCGACCTTCTTGCCGCGGATCATGCTCGCGACGAGGTTGAGCTTTTGCGGGGAAATCCGCAGCGATCTGACAACCGCTTGCGCCTCGTTGGTGGCCAGGCGCCGTTCGTGGGTTGACTTGCCCATTATTTCTTCACCGATTTCTTGTCGCCGCCGTGGCCCGGGAAGTGCCGGGTGGGCGAGAATTCACCGAACTTGTGGCCGATCATGTCTTCCGTGATCGCAACCGGAATATGCTTCTTGCCGTTGTGCACGCCGAACGTCAGTCCGACGAACTGCGGAAGGATGGTCGAGCGGCGGCTCCACGTCTTGATGACTTCGTTACGGCCCGAAGAGCGGGATTTGTCCGCTTTCTTCAGGATGTAGCCGTCAACAAACGGACCCTTCCAGACTGAACGTGTCACGAGTAGCGTCTCCTTCAATCAGCTCGGCTGTTCGCCCGATTACGCGGACCTAATTACTTGGCCTTCTGGCGGGCGCGAACGATGTACTTGCCGGTCACCTTGTTCTTGCGTGTCTTGTAGCCCTTGGTCGGCTTGCCCCATGGCGTCGCCCAGTGCTTGCCGCCCTTGGTGCGGCCGCCGTTGGGATGATCGACCGGGTTCATGGCGATCGAACGCACCGTCGGGCGCTTGCCCATCCAGCGTGTGCGGCCAGCCTTGCCCGTGACCGCGTTCATATGGTCGGGGTTCGAGACGGCACCGACGGTTGCCATGCAATCGGCAGGCACCTTGCGGGTTTCGCCCGAGTTGAGCTTCAACACGGCGTAACCGGAGTCACGCCCGACGAGCTGGACGAACGAACCAGCCGAACGGGCCATCTGGCCGCCCTTGCCGGGCTTCATTTCGACGTTGTGGACGATCGTGCCAACCGGCATGGCCGACAACGGCATCGAGTTGCCCGGCTTGACGTCGACTTTGGCGCCCGAAACAACGGTGTCGCCGACGCCCAGACGCTGCGGCGCCAAGATATACGCCAGCGTGTCGTCTTGATACTTCAGCAGCGCGATGAACGCCGTCCGGTTCGGATCGTATTCGAGACGCTCGACCTTTGCCGGCATATCAAACTTGCGGCGCTTGAAATCGATCTTACGATAGGCCTGCTTATGGCCGCCGCCGATATGGCGCGACGTGATGCGGCCATCGCTGTTGCGCCCGCCGGACTTGTTCTTGCCCTCGACAAGCGTCTTGATCGGGCTACCCTTCCACAGGTGGCTGCGATCGACGATCACCAAATGGCGAATGCCGGGCGATGTCGGGTTGAATGTTTTAAGCGCCATGATGCCCTACTCCTTAGAGACCGGTCGTCACGTCGATGGAATGACCATCTTCGAGTGTGACGACTGCCCTCTTGGTATCGCTCAGCAAGGCAACGATGCCCCGGAACGCGCGTTTCTTGCCCTTGCGGACGATGGTATTGACCGACTTGACCTTGACCTTGAACAGGCTTTCGATCGCAGCCTTGATCTCGGGTTTCGTTGCATGCCGGGCGACCTTAAAGATCACCTGGTTGGCTTCGGACACGAGCGTCGACTTTTCCGTAATCACGGGCGCGACGATGACATCGTAGGCGGTGCGTTTCGTCGTCATTTGAAGCGCGCCTCCAGCGCTGCAATGGCCGCCTTCGTCAGCACCAGCTTCTTACGACGCAGAATGTCGTAGACGTTGATGCCCTGAACCGGGAGCACATCGATGTTGGGAATGTTGCGAGCTGCCCGTGCGAAGGCCGGCTCCAGCTCGGCGCCGTCAATGATCAGCACGTTGCTCCAAGCCAGCTTGGCAAACTGCGACTTCAGCGCGCCGGTCTTGCCAGCAGCCGACGAGGCCTTGTCGAGCACGACAATTTCGCC
>JANMOL010000133.1:0-12544 GCA_031369245.1 Hyphomicrobium sp.
GCAGCTGGTCGTCCAGCCGTTCTGGTGCGGCGAGCGCTTCGGCAATGCCCTGAACGGGATCCTGGTTGAAATCGAGGCCGGTTGTGCCAAATGCCAGATCGAGATCGGCGATGGTGACGTTCGACTTCAAGATCTCGGACAGCGTCCAAGCCACGTTGTGGCAAATCGTCGATGAGCCGACGCCGCCCTTGGCGCCGATGAAGGCGAACACGTGGCCGACCGGATCGGTATCGGGATTGTTGTAGAGGTTCGAGATGCTTTCCATCAGACCCAGCGCGTCGATTGGGCTGACGAGATATTCACTGACGCCGCGCTTCAAGAGCTCGCGATAAAGCAGCACGTCGTTGTGACGGCCGATGACGACGACCTTGGTGCCCGGATCGCAGCTTTCCGCCAGCTTATCGAGCTCGGGCAGCAGGGCTGCGCCGCGCAAGGCGCTGTCGACGATGATCAGGTTCGGCGTCGGGCTATCGACATAGTGCGCGATGGCCGCCGCGATGCCGCCCATGTGAACGCTGACATGCGCCTTCGACAGACGGCGGTCTTCGGCCGCGTGCTGCAGCACTTCAGCGGCGTTCGGATCATCGCAGAATGCCTGGATCGAAATGCGCGGAATGGGGCGCGCACGCTCTCCCTGCGAGGGCTGATCAGCGGCAGCGTCCTCATCGAAATAGTCTTCGTCAGACTGCGCGGCCGTTTGTGATGACTTCGACATAGAAACCCTCGAAATTAATTGGCGCCCTGGACGCGAACTTTTTCTTCTTCGCTCTTTTGAGCGCCGGTCGTTTCACCCTTGGTCCACTTGCCCATGACGTCGTCGCGGCGTTCTGAGTAGCGCGGGCCTTCGGTGCGCGGCCCTACCAAGTCGGCAGGATTAGCGATCTGGGCGGCAAGGTTATGCTGATTGGAGCAGCCGAAATCCGGATAGGCGGTATTTTTGCGGCTGTAGGCCAAGTTCTCTGACCAGTCGTGACCGCAATCGGGGCCCTGCGCGACGTAGCGCATGTATGACAGACGGACTGGCGGCTGGGCACCGGCGTCGTCATGATAGGCTTCGATGGCAATGGCCGATTCTGAAAATCCGCCATCGAGCAAGAGCTCGCGGATATCATCGACGGCGGCCATGGCCGCGACTTCGTTTGGCGCGCCACTTGGCGCGGAGATAACCAGGCGGCTGTTGCCGGCATCGCCCGCCTTATAGCGGCCAGCGAAACCACGGACATCAGCACGCTGCGATGGCGACAAGCCTTGCGAACCGCGGGCCACGTGAAGCAAAAGGTTGGCTGGCTCCTGCGAGACCATGATCGGGTGGCGCTGCGAGGGATCAACCAGCGACCAGCCGGCAACCTGCGTGCCGTTGTCGTCATGCTTGCAGGCCGTCAGAGCCAAGGCCATGAACATCGCTGGCAGCGCTTTGGAGACAGCCGAACGGTTCCGTGAAAGTCCGCGAGATGCTTTGAGTGTCAACGTCATGATACGTCTCCGGAACTTCTATTATTCGACGATAAAGCCGTAGTCGCCTTTGAGACCGCCATCCGGCATCGCCTGGCTTTTGCCGTAGATCTGGTTCAATTCGCCGAGGAAATTCGCTCTCATGTCGGTTGCAGCCGCCAGGCCATCGGTCGGCAGCGCGAGCTGCTGGCGAGACACCGGCTTGACGAGGTAGGGCGTCACGATGACGACCAGTTCGGTTTCCTGCTTGATGAAATCGCGGCTGCGGAACAGCGTGCCGAGGATCGGAATGTCTTTGGCGCCCGGCAGGCCGTCGATGTTCTGGCGTGTATCGTCGGAGATCAGACCAGCAAGGGCCAGCGTGCCGCCCGAAGGAAGCTCGACCGTCGATTTGGCCTGACGCTTTTTGAGCGCCGGGATCGAAATGCCGCGTAGCGTCACGGCGCCGTTGTTGGTCAGCTCGCTGACTTCCGTTTCGATCTTCAGGCTGATGCGGCCTTCCGACAGAACGATCGGCGTAAAGGCAAGGCCAACACCGAATTCTTTGAACGTCACGCCGAGCGCGCCAAGCGAGTCGACTGTTGGGACGGGATATTCACCGCCCGCGAGAAACTTCGCTGGTTCGCCGGAGACGGCGGTCAGGTTCGGTTCGGCGAGTGTGCGGATCAAGCCGTCGCGCTCCAGCGCACGGATGGCCGAATTAACGCGGTCGTTGCCTGTGCCCCAGCCGCCGTTGAGACCGCTGTTGCCAAACGTTGTCGCGTTGGGGCCTTGGTTGATGGCGCACATTTGGCCGACGGAGCAGGCGACGCCTGGATCAGTCGGGTCACCTTCGGTCGCGACGCCGAAGCGCGGCAAGGTCCCAAGACCGGCTGCAGCCGTCAGCGGCAGCGCGTTCTCGGTCAACAGCGTTGTCGAGAAGTTACCGGCGTTCAAAATCCCGCCGAGGTTGACGCCCATCTGCTTCAACAGCGAGCGCTGCACTTCTGCGACCGTAACCTTGAGCATGACCTGCTCTTCGGCTTCAACCACGAGCATGTTGATGACGGTTTCGTTGTCGCCTTTGTCGAACTTGTTGACGGAGGCGCCTTCGGCACCTTCCTTGGAGACGACTTCGTACTGCACGGTTGCAAATTGGCGCGAGATGGACGCCGCCCGCGTTGCATCGGTCGGGTTTTTGACTGAGCCTGTCAGCACAACCGTCTGGTTGAGCATCTCGACCTTGATGCTCGAGCCGACGATCAATCTGTTGAGCAGATTTTCTAGAGCGGCCGTATCACGTTCGATGAAAATTTCCATCGTCGCGAATTGTTCGCCGGCAACGTCAAAGAAGAAAACGTTGGCTTCACCGATCTTGCGGGCGAGCAAAAACACGCGGTTCGAGCTCAGCACCACGGCGTCAACCGCCGAAGGGTTCGAGACCATCACATCGCGCACATCGCGCGGGAATTCGACCAGGACCGATTTTCCGAGCCCGATCTTGATGTTTTTGCGAACCGGTATTTCGCCCTGATCGGTGATCCGGATGTATGATTGATGCGCATCGGCCGGGCCGATGGCACGCGGATCATCTCTATCGGCCGCGCCGGGTTTGGCTGCGGGTCCAGCTTCAGCCGTGATCAGAGACGATGAGGGCAGCACCATCAGGGCGCCCAAAAACAATCCTCTCACGAGACGGCCGAGAAGCAATCCGACTTTATTGCACATGGTTTTCTGCCTTATGGATACTACCGACGCAGGGTGTACTCAGTTCACGCCGTACACACGAGATTTGGCACCGTAACGCAGAACTCTGACAGCGCTGCCGCGCTGCTTGTTGAAGTCACCCGCACCAGACGCGGCGGGATCGGTACTGAGGTCGGCAATGCTCCTCAGCGACAGTGTGATTTCGCCCATCGAGTTGGCCAAAGCCATCATCTCGGTCTGACGCGGGGTCAGCTCAAGTGTTGCGGTCGAGGCGCTCGATTCAGCCGACTTCTTGCCTTCTTTGGTTTCGATTTGCTGGCCGATGGCAATGACACGGACATTGCGGAACAGCGTGTCGCTGACGACTTCTTCGGCGCCAGCCTTGCTGCGCAGACGTCGGATCAAAATAACGTCGACATGGTCGTTTGGAAGAATGAGGCTGCCGGCCGCTGTCTCAGCTTTGATCTTGGTGGCGATCGCCCGCATGCCTTGCGGAAGGATGGCCGCGAGAACGCCGCCCTGGCCAGCCTTGATCAGTTTTTGTGCCGTGATCGGCTCGCCGGCCAGAAGGGCCGAGCGCGCGATCGAGCCCGACAGATCACGCATGCGCGCCACGCCGCCGTTCTGCTTTGTGATGTAGCCCTTTGATGCGCCTTCCGTTGGCCACGAGACCCAGCGGAAGTTACCCTCGTTGACGATCTGGCCGACAGAGATGTCGGCGCCAGCCACGAGGACTTCGGTGGAGTTGACCTGCTTTTCAACGGTGACGGGGGCGGCCGGCGGCTGGATGAAGGAGCTTGCAAAATAGAAGGCAATGACAGCCGCTCCAAAGGCAACCGAGAGGGCGATGATCTGAGCTCTTTTCATTGCGCACGTCGTCCTTCATGCCGGATATCGTCAGGTTCGTTGCCATGAAGATGGTCGAGAAATGTCAATGTCAGGTTAATCGCTGTCTCAAAATGAAATTCAAAACGCGAAAGACTGGCGGGAGTGTTAGCGAGCCGTAAACGCAAGACGTCAACGGAGGACGTCAACGCAAGATGGGCGCACCTCGCGGCACGCCCATACGCTCATTCGAATTTTTAAGGGCGCTTAGGCTTGGAAGGCCGTGAACCAAACGGTATGCGGGTAGACCAGCAGGGCTGACGCGGCGATTGCGATGCCATAAGGAATACCGCTGCCGTCTTGATGCAAACGCATCGCCCAGCCCGGCAGCGCCAGCGACGCGACCGGCACGAGGCGGCGGTAGGCGAGGATTGCGACGGCCAGGATGCCGCCGAAAATCGTGACGTAGGCGAGATAGACGACGATGTTGTCCATGCCCATCCAAAGAGCGCCAGCCGCCATCAATTTCGCGTCGCCGCCGCCAAGCATTTTGAGCGAGAACAGCGCAAACGTTGCAACCAGCACGGCCGCGCCAATTGCGACGTGGGTCAAAAACACATCGCGGGCCATGCCTGTGAACAGGGCCGCAGCCAGGAAGCTGACAATCAAGACCAGCGAGATTTTGTTGGGGATTTTCATCGTGAACAAGTCGTTGGCCGCGGCAAAGGCCATGGCAACAGGGAAGGCGACCAGAAATGGATATGCGATCACCCGGCAATCTCCTTCGGCAGCGTTTTCAGATTCAATCGATGGGCAAAAAAATCGCACAGCGGCGGTTAATTCCAGCTTAACGGCCGTTCAATTTTTCAGCTGTGCTCAGCCGCTGGAAGCGGCGGCTAGTTGGTTGCGCCCTTGAAGCTGGTGACGACGGTGGTGAACGCCGCGACCAACTCGGTCCGGGCCGAGGTCAAGCTGGCGGCGATGCCGATGCTGACGATGCTCGCGATCAAGGCATACTCGATGGAGGTTGCCCCGTCGTCGCTGCCGAGGAAGGCCATAAACTTTTTACACAACATGACGATACTCACCCCGTGCAGAATATTTCAAGCCGCACAATAAGTTCCAGCTTGCACCACAACAATAAGGCCAACTTGTTAAGTTTTCGTAGTTGTTTTCACGACCTTAGCGTGGCGCGGCGGCTTGGCGATCAGGCTGGTTTGCGGGCCCTTAACAGGGCCCGCATGGCTGCCAGGATTAGTTCGTCGCGTTCTTGAGTTCTGTCTGAACCTTGCCGAACGTGCCCTGCAATTCGGTGCGGACGTTCTTTAGAACGGCAACGATACCCACGCCGACGATGGCGGCGATCAGACCGTATTCAATGGCGGTTGCGCCCGAGTCATCGGCCATAAAGCGTGCGAGCTTCTGCTTCATCTTCCGTCTCCAAAAAGGCTTGGCGCAGCCGTCATTGACGCGGGCTGCGCGGTGATCATGATGTCGGTGACGCAGGAACTGCAGATGCCGACGTTTATCCGCCAACTGACTTAATGAACCGTTGCGACCCGCAGATGGCCTGGATGATTTTGGGCCGAGTGACGCGCTGGCTTGCTGTTGCTGTCCGGAGACAGAAACGCCCGGGAACACGGTCCCGGGCGATCTGAGCAAACGCTTGCGCGCTCAACCGATGTGCGGTGCCGGCAAAGCCGGCCGCGCCATTAGTTGGTGGCGTTCTTGAGTTCGGTCTGAACCGTACCGAACGTGCCCTGCAATTCCGTGCGGACGTTCTTGAGGACGGCGACGATGCCGACGCCAACGATAGCGGCGATGAGGCCGTATTCGATTGCCGTTGCGCCCGACTCATCGTTCATGAAACGCGAAAACATGGTCATGTGAGTAATCTCCAATCTAGCTGATGCATCTTCCGATCCGGTCCCTCGGGGGAGCATGTCCTCACCGCTGAACTGAAGCCAATGTAGTCCCGACACATTAAGACCAGGTAAAAAGCTTCAATATCCGAATAAATAGATCCTGCCGGAAGATTAAACTATTGTTTTCAATTCAATTGAATTGCACATAGCGCAAGATCAACATTGTAATACTTGCCGTTTTTCTGTTAATTCGTGATAACCATCTGTATAGATGCAGTATAACTAGATTAATACTTCGTTTTTTCAAACTAGACCGGGCAGTCCGGCGAGTGTTGCCGCGGCTAACCGCAGGCGCCGCGCGTGGCTAGCCTTCGGTGTATGGCCGCATAACTGCGTCCGGTCTCGCAACCGGCGATGGCAGGGAGCATCACTGCGGAGCAAAAAGCCGCTTGAAAGGGACCCAAACCGCGATGCGGCAAGCGTCACAGCCGCCGATGGCGCGGGACGCTCGGCCGCGTCGTTGAGGATTGTGCCAAGCCCGCACGGCCGTTTGCAGTTCCTTCACCAATCTGTGGGCAAATGAGGCTGTCCGTCGTCAAAAGGAACCCCCGTACCATGTGGCCCCGCACTTCTTTTTCCAGCATCAGCGGCAAACTTGCCCAGGACGCCCTGCTGATCTCGCTGGCCGTCATCACCAGCTGTGCTGTCACGGCGCAGGCGCGGGCGGCTGACCTGATCGTCCGTTACGACCAATCCCAATTGCTGCGCTTGCCGCGGCCCGCGACCGAAATCATTATCGGCAATCCATCGATCGCCGATGTCGCCCTGCAAGGCGGCAATCTGCTGGTCGTCACCGGTAAGACGTTTGGCATTACCAACGTCATCGCCTTGGACGCCGAGCGCAACGTCATTCAGGACCAGCGCGTGCTGGTCGAGCGCGACGTGCAGCGGGTCGTCAACCTGCACAAGGGTGGAACGCGCTTTACCTACTCGTGCACGCCGAATTGCGAACCGACGCTGACGGTCGGCGACGACAAGATTTTCTTCGATACGATCCAGAAGGCCAATTCCGACAAGACGCGCTTCTCTGAGGGCGCAGCTGACAGTGCCGGCGCTGGCGGCAACGCTCAGTAGTTAGGCAGGTACGGTTGTATGACGGCCGGGCGCTGGCACAGCGAGCGGACAACACACATCATCTATGTATAGAGAGAGCGCGGTATCGATAGGGGCACATCGATACCGCGCTTTTTTTGCGTGACCGGCACCTTGCGGGCGCCAGGCGCGACCCCTTGGATCGCTCGCCCGCGGCCGGAAGCGCTGTCAGCGAAAACACCGTCTCTTATTAACCTGTCATTGTCCAAAACGAACTGACAGCGCCCTTAGCGAGCGCTTAATTCGACATTTCAAATTGCGATCGATTTGCTAACGCGCCGTCAACCACGCTCACAGAACGGCGAATGATTAAAAGGTTCTTTAATGTGTCCGCACTTAAGTTGAGTGCAGGACCGACACGTGTTTATGAGGTTTGAAGTATGCGTACGAGCTGGAACCCTGGACGACTGGCAGCTCCGCTGATGGCTCGCATCGGCGTTACGCGCTTGCAGCGCGATGAGAGCGGAACGACGGCGATCGAATTCGCGATGGTCTCGCTGCCCTTCCTGATGTTCGTTTTCGGCATCATCGGAATCGCGTTCAACTTCTTCATCATGAACTCGCTCGACAAGGGCATGGACAACGCCAGCCGCCTGGTGCGGACCGGCCAAGCCCAGAACAGCGGCATGACCGTCAATCAGTTCAAGCAGAAGATTTGCGAAGACGCTGGTGCTGGCGCCACGGCGTCGAACAAATGGATCGCGTGCAGCAAGCTGCAGGTGTTCGTTCAAAAGTATCCTGATTGGCAGTCGATTGCACCGCAACCGTGCGTCAATGCCAGCGGCCAGGCGGTGACGAACTCTGCGTCGGGCTCCGATCAGATCGCGCAGTATTCGGGCGCCTCCAGCGACATCGTGCTGGTGACGGCCTGCTACAAGTGGGAAATGACATCGAAGCTGCCGTTCCTGCGCCTCGGCAATATGCCCGATGGCGCGATGATGATGCAGTCTGCGACAGCCTTCCGCTCGGAGCCTTATACCCCCGCAGCACCGTGATCATCGATGCTTCCAACCTCAAGCCGTATGCGTAGGACCACAGACATGTCACGCCCCTCCAAACCGCTTCGCGCACCGCGTTTTCGCCGTTTCATGACGGCAACGGCTGGTGTCGCCGCCATCGAGTTTGCCTATCTCGCGCCGCTTCTCATGATCATGGCGTTCGGCACGTTTGAGACGGCGCGGGCCGTTTTGATGCACCGGCGCTTCCAGCGCGTCACCGCCATGGTCGGTGATCTCGTGGCCCGTGAGACGCAGCTCGGTACAAACCAGACTGAAGCGACCGCTGAACTCAACGGCATCATGAGGTCGGCTGAGCACGTGATGAAGCCCTACAGCACGGGCCCTCTGAAGGTTGGCATCATGTCGATCCGCGCCAGTGCGGCTAATGCCAACGTGACGACCGTTGAGTGGTCCTATTCCTATCAAGGCAAGGCCGTGCCGAACTGCCCGGCACCGAAAGCGATGCCGGCGGCGGGCATGCTGGAGAAAGGCAACGCGGCCATTATGGTCGAGGCGCAATATGTCTACACGCCGATCATCGCCAACATCGCGACGATCGTGCCGGGTTTGCAGAACACGATGACGTGGAACGATACGATTGCGCATGCGCCGCGCAACAACTGCATCGACTACGCCGGTATGAACTGCAGCGCTGGCTGCCCTCCGTAAGCGTTGGCTTTGACGGCATTCGTTTGGTCGCTATGAGCGCCGTTCAGCAAATATCCTGCTGAACGGCGTTAAAGTTTATTCGGCCCCTTGAGCCGCATAGATACCGTCCTTGAACGTCTTACGTTTGCTGATTTTTTCGGCATTGTTTGCGCGCTAGGCAATTGCACAAAACAGAATACTGTGTTGGACCTGTTGACAGGCAGTCGCCGGGCAACACACTTTCGTTTTTCGCAGTCCTTGAAAATTCATAGATATTGAAACGAGTTCATCGGAGCACGGTGGCTATGGGGCGACGATCGACGCATTCGCCGGAAGAGCTGCGGCAGCTAATCCTCGACGCGTCGCGTACGATCATAGAGAGCAACGGCTTAGTCGGACTCTCTGCGCGGGAAATCGCGCGTCACATCGGCTATTCGGCTGGCACGCTCTACAACGCCTTTGAGAATATCGACGACATCTTGATGACGCTGCAGTGCGACCTCGTCGGTGATGTCGTGACGTGCCTCAAAGCGGTGCCGCCAGATGGTGATCCCAAGCGGCAGATCAATGCGTTGTCGCGGGCCTATGTCAAATTCGCCCTGGACAACCGGCGGCTTTGGAATCTGCTCTTCACCCATGCCGCCCCGCCCGACTGTGCCCTGCTTGAGGTCTTGCGTGGGCACATCAACGCGCTCGCAGAGATCATTGCAGGGGGTCTACGGCCGCTCCTTCCCAAAGCAAGCAGTGACGACGTCGATATGGCCGCGCGCGCGCTGTGGGCCGGAGTGCATGGCGTCACAGCGATTGCGGTTACCGACAAGGGTCCTAAAATTACACCCGCGACGGCACAGGCGTTTGCCGAGGCGCTGACGTCCACGTTCTCGCGCGGACTGGCTCATCGCTAGGCCGGGAATTGGCTCTAGCGGGCGGCGGAGTCGTCAGGAACTGCTGGGGCGGCCGGTGTAATCGAGCCCGTCGTCAGGTCTTGCGCGCCGGGGATAGTCACGCTCGCAGCCGTGCGTGTGGCAGCAATCAGACCGAACCACGTGTCGCGCGGCAACAAGCGCTGCTGGAGGCCGCTCCACAACGACTTCGAGCCGACGCCGTCAACAAACGTTTTGCTTGGCGGCAGAAGCATAATGGCGGCGGCGGTTGCGACCGCCATGCCGAGCGACGCGCCGAGATGACGGCGGTCGATCAATTTAAGGGCGGTGCCGAACGAGGCCTTGATACGGGTATCCATGACGTCGACTGAATACATCTCATCCAAAACAAGGTGTGTCAGATAGCCAATCATCATGAACCCGCCGGCGAGCCAGGCCACGCCTTCGTGACGGCCGAGCCCGTGATAGAACACGACCGCGGTCGCGGCTGAGCAAAACACGGCGGCCAGGATCGAATGCCAAATGCCGCGATGGACGGATATGCGATGGAAAATGGCGTGCAACCCATAACGGACGAGAACCAGGGTGCCGAGCCACAACACCCAGAGTTCGGCGACCGAGTATTTTGTTGCCGCGTTGAACAACACAGCAAATGAGAAGAATACAGCGAGGCCGGCAAACATGGCGCGGCTGGGCCGCGAGTCTTTCAGATCAATATCTGGCAGAACCGAACCCAGAACACCGGCCAGCGTCACCGCCACCAGGTTCTCGGGCGCGACAACATCAGCGGCCAGCGTCAGTGTCGCCAAGGCACCTGAAACCACCGTGCCGGCGCCGATATGCGTGGTAAAATTCGCCATGGGACCCTCAAGACTACCCCGGCACAACCCCGTGTTTGCGGGCCGGTGCTTGCGGGGCAGTTACTGGAGCATCAGATTCGGCTGGCGGCCGCGAGACGGAGGTGGCGCACTGAGTGTGGATAAGCCGTATTGTCCTGCGATTGCGAGCGATTCTGTGCCAACTGGCGGGGCCAACTGGCAGGGTGCCGGACAGTCTGGCAACGAATGTGGCGACGACGTCAGATAGATGATAGCGGAGCATATGGCGGCCAAGCTGACCCCGTTGAACACCAAGATTGCCACGTTCGCTGCTGTCAACATTGCCGTTGCCGCGTGCGTCATGGGCATCAAGTATGTTGCGTATCTGGTGTCGGGTTCGGTGGCGCTCTATTCCGATGCCTTGGAAAGCATCGTCAACGTCATGACGGCGATCGCCGCGCTGATTGCTGTGCGCATCAGCGCTATTCCAGCCGATGACGATCATCCCTTCGGACATCACAAGGCTGAATTCTTTGCGGCGATCTTTGAAGGCGCGATGATTATCGTGGCAGCACTGCTGATCCTCGCGAAGGCGTACACCGCGCTGCGCGACGGGGTTGTGCTGCAGTCGCCGGCTTTGGGCCTTGCCATCAATGGCGCTGCAGCCCTGATCAACGCTGGATGGGCGTGGATGCTGATCAGCCGCGGGCGGACGTGGCGCTCGCCCGCCCTCATTGCTGACGGGCAGCATCTCGTTACTGATGTCATCACGTCGGCCGGCGTTATCGTAGGTCTTGTGCTTGCCGTACTGACGGGCTGGTCATTTTTGGACCCGCTGCTGGCGGCAGCGGTCGCGCTCAACATTCTTTGGACCGGACACAGGATTGCCCGCCAGTCGATGTCGAGCCTGCTCGATCAGGCAGCGAGCCCGGAGATCGAAGAGCGGATCCGCGCCATTATCGAGACCAACGGACACGGCGCGCTCGAAGCGCATGATATTCGCACGCGCCAGGCCGGGCGCGCGCTGTTCATTGAGTTTCATCTGGTCGTGCCAGGGGCGATGACGGTCGATGATGCACACGTCATCTGCGACCGCCTGGAGAACTCAATCGAGGCGCAAATCGAAGGCTCCGAGGTGGTGATCCACGTCGAGCCCGACTCCAAGGCCAAGCCCGAAGAAAAAGGCGCGGTTACGCTGTAGCCGGGCGCGCGCTGGCTGGCCGGTTGGTTTCGGCCCACAGATCATAATCATCGGCGTGCAGCACCTTGGCACGCACGATATCGCCAGGTTTGAGGTCTGTTTCGCCATTGAGGAACACGCTGCCGTCAATCTCGGGCGCATCCCACTTCGAGCGGCCGATTGCGCCGTCGTCATCGACTTCATCGATGATGACATCAATATCGAGGCCGACTTTGGCGGCGAGGATTTCCGCGCTGACGACTTTTTGCGCCGCCATGAAGCGGTGCCAACGATCTTCCTTGACGTCTTCGGGAACGGCGCCGTCGAGTTCGTTGGCTTTCGCGCCGGAGACCGCCTCGTACTTGAAGCATCCGGCGCGATTGATGCGGGCGTCGCGCAGCCATTGTAAAAGCAAATCGAAATCCTGCTCGGTCTCGCCGGGGAAACCGACGATGAACGTCGACCGGATGGCAAGATCGGGACAGACCTTGCGCCAATTGCTAATCCGCTCGGCGGTCTTTTCCTGCGACGCGGGGCGGCGCATGGCTTTGAGCACTTTTGGTGAGGCGTGCTGGAACGGAATGTCGAGATAGGGCAAAATTTTGCCAGCGGCCATCAAAGGAATGACATCATCGACGTGGGGATACGGGTAGACGTAGTGCAGCCGAACCCATGCGCCAAGCTCGCCCAGAGCGCCGCAGAGATCGAGAAAACGCGCCTTCAGCGGAGCGCCCTTCCACGGGCTTTCGGCGTATTTGATATCGAGGCCGTAGGCACTGGTATCCTGGCTGATGACCAGCAGTTCCTTGACGCCAGCCTTCACCAGCCGTTCGGCTTCCGTCATGACGTGGTTGGTGGGGCGGCTGGCGAGATCGCCGCGCAGGGACGGAATGATGCAGAACGAGCAGCGGTTGTTGCAGCCTTCGGAAATTTTCAGATAGGCATAGTGCCGCGGCGTCAGGCGCAGGCCTTCGGGCGGCACAAGATCGAGATAGGGATCGTGCAGCGGCGGCACGGCATCGTGAACGGCTTCGAC
>JANMOL010000145.1:0-2362 GCA_031369245.1 Hyphomicrobium sp.
CGCGCGCTGGTCGAAGCGCGCGTCAAACCGTACTATCTGCATCACGGCGATCTGGCACCCGGCACCGGCCATTTCCGCACCACGATTGCCGAGGGCCAGGCCCTGATGCGCGAGCTGCGCCGCCGCCTATCGGGCATCGCGTTGCCGGCCTACGTGCTCGATATCCCGGGCGCGTTCGGCAAAATACCGCTCAATTCTGAAAGCGCTTCGAAAGACGGCCTGGGGTATCTGATCACAGACCCTGACGGCCGCCAGCATCGCTACGACGATGCCTGCGCCGCACCGGACGTGCCATGACCCGAAGGACGATGACCCGCAGTGCCATGACCCTGAGGACGATGACCCGAAGAACGATCAGCCGTTTTGCCCTCGCTGCCGTTGTGATCGTCTGCGCACGTGGTGCTAGCGCTGCCTGCCCGGATGTGCCTCAGCCGGTGCGCGATCTTTCGCTCGTGCGGTTCTACGACGATAGCGCCGGATCGGTGGTCGAGCCATCGCGCATGGAACAACACAAGGCTGAGACCGCGCCACTCGTCGACTATCTGAGCTTCATCACCAAGCACGCAGACAAAGCCTACCGCCAGCGCTCGCGTCCAACCGATACCGCGGCGTGCGCGCTGGCGTGGATCAAAGCCTGGGCGGACGGTGGCGCGTATCTTGGCAAGATGGACGGCAAGCAGGCGCAAGCCCAGCGCAAATGGGATCTGGCGGGCACAGCGCTTGCCTATTTAAAGCTCAAACGCCGGGCCAGCACCGATGATCGTGCAGTGATCGAACCGTGGCTGATCAAGGTTGCCGATGCGGCGCGTGCGCACTTTGACGACCCGGGCATCAAACGCAACAATCACTGGTATTGGCTAGGCCTGGCGCTCGGCGCGGTCGGCATCGCGACAGACAGCGATGCGCATTGGCAGATGGCCAAGGCGATCATGAACGATGCCAGCCATGACATCACCAGCGACGGCACGCTGCCGCTCGAGATGGCGCGCCAAGCCCGCGCGCTGCACTATCACGCGTTCGCGCTGATGCCGCTCATCACGCTGGCCGAACTCGGCGCGTCACGCGGCGACGATTTTTATGCGTTGGGTGATGGCGCGCTGCACCGGCTGGCGGCAAAAACGGCAGCTGGCCTTGCAGACCCGGCGGTGTTCGACGCGCTCGCTGGCATCAAGCAGGAACGCCCGGTGAAATCTGGTGCGGGCTGGGTCGCACTCTATGACGCGCGCTTTCCAGATCGTCTCAAGCCGCTGCCCGGCCAGGCCTCGAACCACCGCTGGCTCGGTGGCGATGTGCCGGTGCTTTCAGCGGCGCTGACAGGAAAGCCGTAGCGGATTGCGATCTTGTCGCTGCGGCTTTGGTTCTTTCCTCTCCCGGAAAGGGAGAGGATGTCGCGTCGATGCGGAGCATCGCGCCGCGATGACGCGACAGGTGAGGGACTTGAGGCTGTGACAATAGTTTTTTTTGGCCGAGCCCCCTCATCCGGTCCGTCATTGCGAAGCAATGCTTCGCAATGATGGACCACCTTCTCGCAAGGGGAGAAGGAAGCACGTTGCAGGTCACTGCGATTAGAAAGTGCACTAGCGCCGGTCTACTTCACCGCATTCTCTGCTTCACCGCCGCTCTACTTCACTGCCGCTCTACTTCACCGCATTCAAGGCGCCGACCGCATCGACGATCCCGGCACCGAGATCGGTGGCCGCACTGCCATCGATCTTGCGGGCGCTGCCGATCAGCGCAGCGCGAACACCGTTCGGCGTCAGTTTGGGATTCTTCTCAAGCATCAGGGCTGCAATGCCGGAGACATGGGCCGCCGCCATCGAGGTGCCCGACGACAGATCATAGGCGCCGTTCGGGGCCGCCCCGATGATATCGACGCCGGGCGCAGCGATCGCGATGTAGCTGCCGCGATTGGCGCTCTTGTAGGTTGCGTCCGCGGTGTCGGTCGCGGTCACGGCGATGACGTTCGGGAAGGCCGCCGGAAACGCCGGCTTGGCGTCCGGGCCGCCGTTACCTGCTGCTGAAACAATCACCGCGCCCTGCACGATCGCGGCCGCGATGGCCCGGCCGAGCAACGGATCTTCGGGACCGGCAAAACTCATGTTGATGACGCGCGCGCCGTTCATCACCGACCAGTCGAGCGCTTTGAGAATAGCCAGCGAATGGGATTGCGCCGGGCCCTTGGCGTTGGCGGCAAAGGCCCGTGCGCCCAGCACGGAAGCTTCCGGCGCGACCCCGATCAACTGCGCACGTGCGCCAAGAATGCCAGCGATCGATGTGCCGTGCAGCTCGGCAACGGGCGTCGTTTCGCCCAGCGCATCGAAGGTTGCGATGGCCGCCCCGCCAAAAGCTGGATGCGCTGTAT
>JANMOL010000166.1:0-3972 GCA_031369245.1 Hyphomicrobium sp.
GCTGAACTGTTCGAGGGCCTGAGCGCGCAGAGCCAGAACCGCTGGCCGTCGTTGAAGTACGATGTGCTGTCGGTCAACAACCTGCTGTCGCCGGTGTTTGTCGCGGGCTTCTACTACAAAACGTTCATGTGGCCAGCAGCCCTTTGGGAAAAGCTGTACGAGCCGATGATCCGCCGCGCTGCAGGCCTTGGGCGTGCGGCCGACGAGGCTGATCCCGATACCTATGATAAGGCGACGGCGTTTTGCGACGTGCTGTTAATCGGTGCAGGGCCCGCGGGCCTGATGGCCGCGCTGGCCGCTGGACGCTCAGGCGCTCGCGTAATTCTAGCTGACGAGAGCTTCGCCCCCGGTGGCCGCCTGCTCAGCGAACAGCGCACGATCGCGGGTCAAGCCAGCGCCGATTGGGTGCGCGCGACCGAGGCTGAACTTGCCACTATGCCGGATGTCCGCATGATGCTGCGGACGACGGTGTTTGGGGCGTACGACACCGGCACCTATGGCGCGGTCGAGCGCATCGCGGATCATTTGGCCGTGCCGCGCCCCCACATGCCTCGCCAGAGGCTATGGCGGATCGTTGCCAAGCAGACGATTGTCGCCGCCGGTGCTACCGAACGGCCGATCGTGTTTGGCAACAATGATCGCCCCGGCGTCATGCTGGCCAGCGCGGTGCGGACCTATATCAACCGCTTCGGTGTTGCGCCTGGCCGCAGAGCGGTCGTTTTCACCAACAACGATGACGGCGCATCCACGGTCGCAGATCTGGTGTCAGCCGGTGTTGGTATCGCAGCGCTCGTCGATACGCGGCCTGAGCCAACCGCCGCCGTCCGGGCGCTCGTTGCCCAGCACGGTGTGCGGCTGATCGCTGGCGGCGCGGTTGCCGATGCCAAGGGCCGGCTTGGCGTGACCGGTGCGCGGATCCTGCCGGCGGGCGGGGCATCGTTCGAACTTGCCTGCGATCTGATTGCCGTCTCGGGCGGCTGGAACCCCAACCTGCACATCACCACCCACCTCAATGGCCGCCCGGTTTGGAGCGAACCGCTCGCGACGTTTGTTCCCGGGCCCTTGCCCAAGGGCATGTCGACGGCCGGGGCGGCGCGCGGCGACTACAGCTTGGTCGAATGCCTGAAGACGGGTGGCGCTGCTGGTGCGGCCGCAGCCACCGCTGCCGGTTTCAAGGCGACAGCTCCCGCAACGCCTGACACGGCGCCTGAGGCCACCAGCATCTCCGCCTTCTGGCAGGTCGAGGAAGCAACCCACAAAGCCTTCGTCGATTTTCAGAATGACGTGGCATCGTCGGACATTGTGATCGCCGAGCGCGAAGGCTTCCGCGCGGTCGAACATTTGAAGCGCTACACCACGTTGGGCATGGCCACCGACCAGGGCAAGACCGCCAACGTCAACGGCCTGGCGATCCTGGCGGAGCTGACCGGTAAAACGATACCCGAAACTGGCATCACCACCGCCCGCCCGCCCTACACTCCGGTGGCGCTCGGTGCGCTGGCCGGTCATCACCGCGAGAAAAACTTCAAGCCGACGCGAATACCGCCGTCCTATGTCTGGGCCAAAGAGCAAGGCGCGGTGTTTGTCGAAACCGGGCTGTGGTTCCGGCCCCAGTATTTTCCCAAGTTTGGTGAAACCGATTGGCTGGAAATCGTCACGCGCGAAGTCAAAACCGTGCGTAGCGCGGTGGGCATTTGCGATGTCTCGACACTCGGCAAGATCGAAATTCAGGGCGCGGACGCTGGCGCCTTTCTCGACCACGTCTATATCAACGGCTTCGCAGCGCTTGGCGTAGGCAAGGCGCGCTATGGCCTGATGCTGCGCGAAGACGGCGTGGCGCTTGACGACGGCACGACCGCGCGCTTTGGCCAAAATCGTTTCTTCCTGACAACCACCACGGCCAACGCTGGCAAGGTCATGCAGCATCTGGAATTCTGCCACCAATGGCTGTTCCCGGAGCTCGATGTGCATATGGTCTCGGCCACCGACCAGTGGGCACAGTATGCGGTCGCTGGCCCGCGGGCCCGTGATCTGCTGGCTAAAATCGTCGATGCGCCATTCGATATTTCCAACGCGGCGTTCCCCTACATGGGGGCTGCCGAGTTGAGCGTGCTTGGCGGCATCAAAGCCCGCTTGTACCGGCTGTCGTTTTCGGGCGAAATGGCCTACGAGATCGGTGTTCCGGCCCGCTTCGGCGACGGCCTGATGCGCCGGCTCATGGACGCGGGCGCCGAATTCGGTGCCATCCCCTACGGCACCGAAGCGCTCGGCGTGATGCGCATTGAAAAGGGGCATGTCGGCGGCGCGGAAATCAACGGCACGACTACGGCTGCCGATCTCGGCCTTGGCCGCATGGCATCGACCAAGAAAGATTACATCGGGCGCGTGCTGGCCGCCCGGCCTGGATTATCTGATCCAGCGCGGCCGCAGCTGGCGGGCTTCCGGCCGGTCGATCGCAGCCAGCGTCTCCGGGCCGGCGCGCACTTCATCGCGAGGGACGCTGCTGCAACGGCTGCCAACGACGACGGCTTCATGACGTCGGTCGCGTACTCGCCGATGTGCGGGCACTGGATCGGACTGGGCTTCTTGGCGCGGGCCGCTGAACGCCGGGGTGAAATCGTCCGCGCCTACGATCCGGTGCGCGGCGGCGACACGCTGGTCGAAGTTGTCTCGCCGGTATTCTACGATCCCGAAGGAGAGCGCTTGCGTGTCTAATTCAGCTCTGACCGCGCGATCCGCGTTTGCTGCAACCAAAGCCCCCGGCGGCTCATCCGTCACACTTGATGTGATCGACGGTCTGATGATCGCGCACATCTCGGCGCTCAAGGGCCAGCCGGCGGCCGTGCTGTCCAAGATGCGGGAAGCGTACGGCCTGGAATTGCCGGTCACTCCAGTGCTCACCGAAGGCCGTTCACTGAGTGCACTGTGGGCCGGACCGGGGCAGTGGCTGGTGTTCGCACCGGGGGAAGGCCGCGGCGACCTGGAGCAAGAGCTGGCCAACGGGCTGGCTGGCCTGGCGGCCGTGACGGACCAGACCGACAGCCGGGCGATCGTCCGCGTTTCTGGCCCTAACGCCGCCAGTGTGCTCGCGACCGGCCTGCCGATTGATCTGCATCCGCGCGCCTTCGGCCCCAACAGCGTTGCGATTACGCATGCCGCCCACATTGGCGTGATGGTCTGGCGCGGCGCCGCTGAACAGAGTTTCCATGTCGCCTGCTCGCGCTCGTTTGCGGGCAGCTTCTGGGATTGGCTGGCCCATGCCGCCCAGGGGGCCGCTCATAGCGCCGCCCAGGGCGCCGCACAGGGCGCCGCACAGGGCGCCGCCGAGGGTCCCTGAATACTGGCCGCTGAAGCCGGCGCCCGGTCAGCGCGACTGATCCCCGCAAACAGTTTTCCCCTGAAGAAACTCGCGGTAGAAAAGCCGTTCCAGACGTGGCAACGTGGCTGACGTCAGTACCCTGCCTATTGCCCGTATGCGGTCTATCGGAATGCAGACATGTCGAGCAAAGCCCAGAAAAGCAAACTGGTGACGATTGAGAGCGAGCCGCTCACGACGGGCTCAAGCGCGCCCGGCACAGTCGAGCGGACGCTTGAACAGTCGATCGGCAATCAGGTGCGGGCCAACCGCAAGCAATCGGGGCTGACGGTCGCCGAACTGGCGCAAGCCGCCAATATCTCGCCCGGCATGCTGTCAAAAATTGAAAATGGTCAAATTTCAGCGTCGCTCGGCACGCTGCAAACCTTGGCGTCTGCGCTTAATATCCCCATGACACTGCTGTTTGCGTCGTTCGAGCAGCGGCGTGATTGCTCTTATGTCAAAGCCGGCGAGGGCGTCATCATACGCCGCCGCGGCACCAAGGTTGGTCATCAATACCAACTGCTCGGCCATTCCATCGACGGCGATTTGGTGGTCGAGCCGTATCTCATCACGCTCACGGATGATGCCGTGCCCTACACCGCCTTCCTGCATGA
>JANMOL010000264.1:0-7102 GCA_031369245.1 Hyphomicrobium sp.
GTTTCCGCACGTGATCCTCCGAAGGACTATTTATAACGGTGGATGATCTCCGCATCATCCTTGACAAGCAGACTGGCGGACAACAGCCGAATCAGCCTGCGGCATCTTGATGTCGAACATTGGCGACGCATAGCCATAAAATGTGGCGGAACTATCCAAATTGCGCCATAGCACGGGCACAACGCAAGCCCGTCTCAACCTCGTCACTTCCTGATCAGGCCACAGCTTCGTCCGCCCATGAGTGAAACAGCTTTGAAACCGGCTTCGGATACTCCGTCGGGCGCACCCGACGCGAAAGATGCGGCGCATGATGCGCCCAAGGTCGAGGTCCAGCGCACAGGCGCGTGCGTGTCGTTCGTTTTGAACCGGCCCAAGGCGCTCAACGCCTTCGACGATGAGATGCGCCGGGTCATCGCCGATGAGATGCCGCGCATTTCCCGCAATCCCGATATCTATGTGGTCGTGCTGCGATCCTCGAGCCCGCGGGCGTTCTGCGCTGGCGGCGATGTGCGAGCGCTGGCGCGCGAGGCGCGCGATGATCGGGCCCGCGTTGCGGACAGTTTCGCTGGCGAATACCGTCTCAATTGGCTGCTCGATTGTTTCTCCAAGCCGACGGTGTCGCTGATCAATGGGATATGCATGGGATCAGGCGCCGGGCTTTCGCTCTATAATACCCACAGGGTTGCAGGCGAGGGTTATTCCTTTGCAATGCCGGAAACCGGTATTGGCTTATTCCCCGATGTTGGCGTAGCGCACCGGCTGTCGCGCTTGCCGTGGCCGCTTGGTCTTTATCTCGGTCTGACCGGCCGTGCGATTGGGCGGGGGGACGGGCATTGGCTGGGGCTCGCGACGCATTGCGTCGATGCGGCCGAATACCCGCGGATCTTGCAGGGCTTTGCCGATGGCGAGCCGATTGATCCGCTGCTCGATGACCGGCACCGCCCGCAAGCGCCTGGACCGCTGCAACTTGAACGGCCGATGATCGAGGCTTTTTTCTCTCAGCCGTCGATCCACGAGATCATCCGGGCACTGGAGCAGGCCACGGGCGCGAGTGCGGAATGGGCACAAAAGACGCTTGCAGACCTGCGCAAAGCCTCTCCGATCTCGCTGGCGATCACGGATCGGCATATCCGGGCCACTCGCACGCTCGATTTGCGCGAAACGCTGATCCAGGACTACCGGCTGGCCGTCCGGTGTCTTAACGGCCGCGATTTTTATGAGGGCGTGCGGGCAGCTCTCGTTGACAAAGATGGCAAGCCGGTGTGGTCGGAGGCGAGCATCGAAGACATAAGCGAAGCTTCCATTGCGGCCTATTTTGAGCCACTCGGGGCGGGCGAGCTCATTCTTCCGACGCGACGTGAGATGCAGGCCTCACGGGTTTGAGCGTGGCGCTGAAATAGATACAATTGCGCGTAATGCTTTTTGAAATAATTGTCTACGATAACAGTTTCAATCGCAGCGGCATTAAAAAACCGTTCCAAGGACCCCCCGGAACTCTTCTTTTACTATATCTATTTAGTCGCCATTTAGTCCTCTGCGTTATGGTTTGGGCAACCCGGAATAAACGGGAAGCGTCAAACAGGTAAGAGGCAGGGTTATGAGTTTAGCATTCGACGTGGCGCGTCAACGCGCGCCGGTGCAGGACGAAAGCTTCCGCACCGAATATCTCCAGGCCTTGCGCCTGATTGAGCGGCTGCATCGTCTTCTTCTCGATGTCATCAAAGACGAGTTCGACCGTCAGGGCGGCGTTGAGCTCAACAGCGTACAGGCGCTGCTGCTTTACAACATCGGTGAAAGCGAGCTGACGGCTGGCGAATTGAAGTCGCGCGGCTACTACTTGGGATCGAACGTTTCGTACAATCTCAAGAAGCTCGTTGATATGGGCTACATTCACTACAAGCGTTCGGATACGGATCGGCGCTCGGTGCGTGTCAGCTTGACGGATCGCGGCTTGGAAGCCTGCGAAATCGTCCACAAGCTGTATCACCGCCAGCTCGGTTCGGTGCAGGCTGTCGGCGAGATTTCGGGCGAAGATTTCAAGGGCCTGAACAAGGCGCTCGTTCGTCTTGAGCGCTTCTGGTCGGATCAGATCCGCTACCGCCTCTGAGGGCGAAAGCGGTGCAGCCAGCGGGGGCGGGGGCTCCGGCGATGGCTGCCGACGAGGGAATTGGGGATGGCAAGCCAAAGGGCTGGTCCGCGTTGCGGGCCGGCCCTTTGGCTTTTTGGGGGTGCGACGGCAACACTAAGGCCGGTCGCCGAAGAACTGTGGCCGCGGAATCGCGCAAGCCAAAATTCGTCAGGGCCGGCCGCCTGCGGCCTCGCCGCGAGCCGTCCTGGGACGTACTTTGCTCATAGGGATTGGTTTGGCGGGCCGCGCTGGCGGGGCGAGCGGTTTTTTTAAGGTTTGTGTTCGATTTTGTTAAGTGTTCTCACAGAGCCCTCGCTCCCGGCGGGTCGGCGGAGGCTCGCAATAGTCTATAAGCGCAGTGCCAGCGTCGGCAAACGGGATGATGATCGTGCGATCAGCGGGACTTGGGTTTTTCAGCCGGGCAGCAGGCGCCATTGCCATGGTGACAGCGGTTGCCGGGTGTTGGCTTGGTGCCGCGGTCAATGCCGCGCAGGCCCAGGACAGCGCCTGGATCCAGTTCGGCCCGACTGGCAAGAGCGCCGGCGACACCACCGACCGGGAATTCATCAAGGAATGGGAGGCCAACCCGCCGAAGGGCTATGCAACCCTGTCGAAGGTCAACATCGAGCCGACCAAGGCTGCAATTAAACGCTACAGCGAAATGGTCGCCCAGGGCGGATGGGCGCCGGTTTCAGTGGTTCCGTTGCAGGCTGGGCAAAGCGGCGCTGAAGTGCGGGCGCTGCGCACCCGGCTGGCGATCTCGGGCGACTTCAAGGATGAAGACGACGGCTCGGCCAGTTTTGATCTGACGCTCGAGAAAGCCGTGAAGCGCTTTCAGGCGGCCAACGGCCTGACACCAACCGGGATTGTCGATAAGCGCACGATTGCAGCACTGAATGTGCCGGCCGACGCGCGATTGAAGCAACTCAAGGTCAATCTCGGACGGCTGCAGGATTTAGCCAGCAGCACGGGCAAGAAATACGTCGTCGTCAATATCCCCTCAGCCCAAGTTGAGGCGGTCGAAAACGGCCAGATCGTGGCGCGCTACGCCGGTGTGGTCGGCAAGAGCGAACGGCCGACGCCGTTGCTGCGGTCATCGATCACCGATCTCAATTTCAATCCGGTTTGGCGCATGCCGCCGACCGTTGAATCGGAAGATCTCATTCCGCGCGGCCGCGAGATGCAGGGCAAGGGGCAGAACGTGCTCCACAAGTTCCACATCGATGCCTATGGCGGCAACGGCAAGAAGGTCGATCCCGACAAGATCGAGTGGAGCAAGGTTCGACCGGGCACTTACACCTACAGCCAGCAGCCGGGCAAAGATAATCCGCTCGGCTTTTTGAAGATCAATTTCGACAACGCGCATTCGGTTTACATGCATGACACGCCGTCGGAGTCGATCTTCGGGCGCAATTTCCGCTCAGCCAGTTCGGGCTGCATCCGCGTGCATAACATCGAGCACTTGGCCGCGTGGCTGCTCGGCAATCAGGGCGGGTGGGACCTCGACCGCATTGAGCGAATGAAAGAGTCTGGTGAGCGGCTCGATCTGCGCCTCAAAAAGCCGGTCGAGCTGCACTTTGTCTATGTTACGGCCTGGGCGACCGAGGACGGCATCGTGCAGTTCCGCCGCGATCTCTACCAGCGCGATGGCATTGGTGCGGTTGCTGCCGCGTATTAAGGCCTGCCGAAAAGCTTCATCGTTACAGCAGCAAAGCGCCCCGGTTAGCGCTAAAACGGCCTCGTGGCAGGTGGCTCCTGGCCGCGTTTTGCGTGCCGTTGAAGCTGTTTCCCTTGCATTCACTCAGTAAGTCTAATCCCATTGCCCGGGCGTAGGACTTTGGTATCACTGAAGCGCGCGGATATGCTCGGCGCAAAAGCCGGACCCGTGGGAGAGGTAACGAGGTGAACCACCAAGATAAGGCCGAAGCGGACCCTGCCGCATCCGATTTGCTTCGGCTCGACAACCAGCTGTGCTTTGCTCTGTATGCCGCAACGCGCGCTGTGTCCCGCACCTATCGCGAGCGCTTGGGTCCGATGAACCTGACGTATCCGCAGTATCTGGTTATGCTGGTGCTGTGGGAAAACGACGGCCTCAACATCTCTGATATTGGGCGGAAACTCATGCTCGATTCCGGCACGCTGACACCGCTGGTCAAGCGTCTGGAAGCCATGAAGATCGTTCGCCGCCAGCGCGGCAAAGACGATGAGCGCGAAGTTCAAGTGTGGCTCAGTGCAAAGGGCATCGAACTCAAATCGAAGGCGCTCGACGCGCGCCGGTTTGTGGCCTGCCGCCTGGACATGACCGAGCCCCAGATCCTCACGCTGCGCCGCGACCTGATGGCTTTGATCGACCGCCTCGGACAGGGCTGCGAAAACGAAGCGGCGCAATAAAATCTAAAAATCATTTTACTTTTCATTCCGCGCACATAGCGCGCGGAGCGATGATCTGTGCCGCGACGCAGCATCGTTTGCGTTTGATGGGGTGTAAATTGTGCGCTATTTAATTGCGCGCGATGTAATTCGCAATTTTGTGTTCGCCTTACCGGCAGCGGCTTACGTTGGCGGCAGTGCTGCCGCCGTCAAGACGGTGACGGCGGCAACAAATCTGCAATGCAAGCAGCTCAGCACTTGCGACGTCATCGCCTTGATTTGGCCGAAACCAAAAACGGAGGAAATGAAAATGACGAATATAACCTGGCCCAAAACTGGCCGCACGGCATTGACAGCACTGTGTGCAGCCGTCGCACTGGCGTTTGCAGGTGCCACCGTTCCAGTACTGGCCGAGGAGGCCGCAAAACCCGCGGCCGCGGCCGAGAAATCTCTTTATGAGCGCATCGGCGGTTACAAGGCGGTTGCGGCTGCGTCCGACGATCTTGTTGACCGGATTTACGTCAACGCGACGTTGAATAGGAACCCGGCGCTGAAGGCCGTCCATGATCTCAACGAGCGCGCTGCATTCAAGCTCATTCTTTCGACATGGGTGATGGAGAACACCGGCGGTCCTAAGGTATATTTCGGGCGCGACATGAAAGCGGGCCATTCCCACCTGTCCATCACCAATCGCGAATTCGATGTGATCCTGCACGAATGCGAGGAGACCTTCAATAAATTGGGCGTTCCGGAAAAGGAAACCAAGGAGCTGATGGCTGGTCTCGAAGCTCAGCGTGAGAAAGTCGTGACCGTCGCCGACGCCAAGAAATAGGTCCAAGGCGAAAGCACGACGTAATTAAAGCTATCCTGCCCGAAACCATGATGTTTCGGGCGGGGCCATGTCTAACCCTAAAAATGCTGCAAAAGATCCGTAAAGTTGCGCGGCAGCGGGTTTAGAGTTGGATCATCAGCGCTGCTTTAGGCGGCGCGACGAAACGGCACTAGTCGCGGGCTGCAAGTCGCGCGATAAGGCTGGCGAAAATTGCTTGGGAGTGAGAGCCCCTTCATGACTTACGAGCATAAGCTCAACGACGCACTCGACGCCGTCAAACGCGAAGGACGCTATCGCGTGTTCGCGGACGTGAAGCGCCGCCGCGGCAGTTTCCCCAAAGCCGACGTGTTCACGGCCAGCGCCGCCAAGCCGATCACGGTGTGGTGCTCGAACGACTACCTCGGCATGGGCCAACACCCGTCGGTCACGGCCGCCATGCACGAAGCCATCGACCTGGCCGGCGCGGGCTCAGGCGGAACGCGCAACATTTCTGGCACGACGCATTATCACGTCGAGCTTGAGCGTGAGCTTGCCAGCCTGCACGGCAAGGATGCCGCGTTGCTCTTCACCTCGGCCTACGTTGCCAATGAAGCGACGCTCTCGACGCTGGTGCAGTTGCTGCCAGGCTGCGTGGTGTTTTCGGACGAAAAAAATCACGCTTCGATGATCGCTGGTATTCGCAACGGCCGCGGCCCAAAGCAGATCTTTCTGCATAACGACATCGCCGATCTCGAGACCAAACTCAAAAGCCTGCCGCTCGGTGCGCCCAAGATCATAGCATTCGAGAGCGTCTATTCGATGGACGGGCACGTTGCGCCGATTGCCGCCATCTGCGCGCTCGCAAAGACGTACAACGCGCTGACCTATCTCGACGAGGTTCACGCTGTCGGTCTTTACGGTCCGCACGGCGGCGGCATCGCCGAACGCGACGGTGTCATGGATCGTGTCGACGTTATCAATGGAACGCTCGCCAAGGGCTTTGGTGTGATGGGCGGGTACATCGCCGCCTCGCGGACCTTGTGTGACGCCGTTCGCTCCTATGCGCCGGGCTTCATCTTCACGACCTCGCTGGCGCCGGTCATTGCCGCCGGTGCGCTGGCGTCGATCCGGCATCTGAAAGACAGTTCGATCGAGCGTGAGCGTCATCAAGAACGCGCCCGGACCCTGAAGCGCCGGCTGATGGCAGCCGACCTGCCGGTGATTTCCGGTCCGAGCCATATCGTGCCGGTGCTGGTCGCCGACCCGGTGCGCTGCAAGGCGCTGACCGACGTGCTGCTGACGCGCTATGGCATTTATGTGCAGCCGATCAACTACCCGACCGTGCCGCGCGGCACCGAGCGGCTGCGACTAACGCCGTCGCCGCAGCACAGCGACGCTGATATGGACCACCTGGTCGGCGCGCTGACCGATTTGTGGTCACAGTGCCCGTTGACGCTGATGCAGACCTTGGCCGAAGCTGCCGAGTGATCGGCGGACGGTGTGGTCACGTAGCCCCTGGGCTAATAGCCATCCCGCGCCGTTTTTACGCGGTTTATGCTACCCCATTGGGTGTTGAGGTCACCGGCGTGGCACCCTACACTCACGGCAGAATATCGCGGTCTTGGGACGGTGTCCCGAGGCCGTGGTCAAAAAATCGAAACTCCTAGGAAACAGAGGGAACGACCTATGTCCGCACCGGCCGTTGCGAATGCTCAGACGTCGCGCTTTTTCAAGTCGCATCTCTCGGAAACCGACCCGGAACTGTTCGGCGCCATCCAAAAGGAGTTCGGCCG
>JANMOL010000265.1:0-2012 GCA_031369245.1 Hyphomicrobium sp.
ATCATCTCGATCGGCGATGTCGTCAAACATCACAATGCCGAAGTCGAACTCGAAGTGACGGCGATGCGCGGCTACTTGGCGACCGGCTGAAACACTTTGATATTGGATGGTACCGCGCCCGCCGTTTGCGGCTCGCTGACCGCCCGCTTGATGCCGCGCGATCCAATTTCGCGCACAATATCTTCGAGCTGCCGGTTGACCGCTTGCTGACCGCGCATAATGGCTTCGTCCGCGCGGTGGAAATCGAACAGCCCGATGTCCTGCAGGCGCGGCGACAGCATCGCATCGGGCGGATCGCCAGCCAGCCGTGAGCGCGCAATCCGGTCCTGCACGATATTGAAGGCGTCCACCATCACCGTCGAAATCCCAGGCGCGCCGCCGCTGCGTCCGAAAATCTGCCGGTGCAGCAATCCGCGCACACCGGCCTTGGCGGGCTCAACCGCCGGTTCAACGAACTCTTCGTAGTCGTCCTCGTTGCCGTAGCCCGCGTCAATCGAGGGCATGACGCTGCCGCGCCCCAGGACATCGAAGTTGAGGTTGACGGCGATGACATAGCGCGCGCCGAGCGCGCGGCAGACCGAGACCGGAATCGGGTTGACGAGCGCACCATCGAACATCCAGCGGCCGTTGACGCGCACCGGTTTGAAAATTCCAGGCAGCGCATACGACGCGCGCACCGCATCAACCAGTTTGCCGCGTGACAGCCAGTGTTCGTGGCCGGTGCCGATTTCCGTTGCAACCGCCGTGAAGCGCGTTTCGAGATCTTCGATGCGCCGGTCGCCGAGGTGGCGGTCGAGCCGTTCGCAGAGCCGCTGGCCGCCGATCAAGCCGGTGCCTGCAAGATTAAAATCGAGATAGCCGAAGATCCGCCGCGGCGTCAGCTCACGCGCAAACCCTTCGATGTCGTCGAGATGGCCGGCGGCAAAGCACCCGCCGACGACCGCGCCGATCGAGGTGCCAGCGATGATGTCAGGTTTGATGCCGGCCGCGGACAGCGCCCGGAGCACGCCGATGTGCGCCCAGCCGCGCGCCGCGCCGCCGCCTAATGCCAGACCAACTTTCACGCCCGCCATAGCGGTACTCCTGACCGTGCTGCACCCCATTCAATGCCGATTCGATCGCCGGGGCGGGCAAGGTGTTCAAAACAGGCTTAACGAGCTTAGTCGAAGGGCCTTAAAGGCCTGCTACCAAGATGTAAGCAAACTATGAACGCAGACAACGTGCCAAATGGCCAGACTGCGGCAACGGCTGATCACGCCTTCGGGGCTGATCCGCTCACTGAAGCCTCAGCTGCAGCGGCAACCCGCTCGAGTATGACCCCGCCCGGGCTCGCACGGGACGGCACCAGCCGGCGGTAGAAGCACGTTTCTGCCCCGGTATGACAGGCAACGCCATCGCCCGCGACGCTGGCCGAGAGCCACACGACATCCTGATCGCAATCGGTCCGGATCTCGCTGACCGACAGCACATTGCCGCTGTCTTCGCCCTTCTTCCAAAGTTTGCTGCGTGACCGGCTCCAGAAATGCGCCTGTCCGGTCTCGATCGTCAGGCGCAGGGCGCTGGCATCCATGAAGGCAAACATCAGCACCGCGCCCGAGGCGCCATCCGTGACGATCGCCGGGATCAGTCCGTTGGCATCGAACTTCGGTTGGAAAACCAAATCGCGCTCGATGCTGTCGTTGGCACCGCGGGCTGCAAAAGATGACAGGGCCGGTTCATTCATGTCGCTCTCGATCACAGAAAAAGCTGCGCGCGTTCAGCGCTGGGCATTGATTTCAGCCAGGAAACGATCGCGCATGCCCGTGTCGTCGGCAAACGCCCCGAGAAACCGCGTCGTGACGGTTTTGACGTGCGGCTGGCGCACGCCGCGCATCGACATGCAGGTGTGTTCCGCGCTCAGCATCACGGCTGTACCCTTCGGCAGCAGCGCCTCGTGAATGGCGAGTGCGATTTCCCCTGTCAGCGTTTCCTGCGTCTGCAGCCGCCGGGCAAAGATCTCGACCACGCGCGCC
>JANMOL010000282.1:0-3854 GCA_031369245.1 Hyphomicrobium sp.
GTCTTTAACAGCTGGACCCTCAAAGTCGATAATGAAGAGCAATGTTTCTGGCTTTTTGGCATTGCCGATCCGCGTCTTTGCGACGCGGGCACCGGACCAGGCAGCGGGCACTTGTTCGGCCCAATGCAGCTTGTAGGCGAACGCGTGCGGTGTCCCCGCTTCCAATCCCTTGGCTGGCTTCCAGTAGGCCACGATGTTGTCGTGGATTTCGTCTTCGACGGGAATTTCGATCAGCTCGATGAAGCCTTCGCCCCAATCGCCTTTGGGCTCGACCCAGACGGTCGGGCGGCGCTCATAGCGGGCTTCGAGATCCTGAAAATCGGCAAAGGCCCGATCCCGCTGGCACAGGCCAAAGCCCTTCGGGTTGTTGTCCATGAAGGCGCTGGTCTGGAGCGTTTTCGGATTGGTCAGCGGACGCCAGATAAACTCGCCTGCTCCATTCCAGACCGCCAGGCCCTCGCTGTCGTGAACCGACGGGCGGAAATCGAGCGCACGGCGCTGATCGCCCGCGCCGTGCAAAAACATGCTGGTCAGTGGCGCAATGCCGGCATGCGGCACAGCCTTACGGGCATAGATCGTCGCTTCGATATCCATCACGGTTGCTTCACCGGGCTGGATCGAAAACCTATACGCGCCGGTCGTTGACGGACTGTCGAGCAGCGCATGCAGCACGATCGCGCTGGCGCCGGGCTTGGGCTTTTCAATCCAGAACGTGCGAAAGAACGGAAACTCCTCGCCGCCCGGGCGTGCCGTGTTGATCGCCAGCCCGCGCGCCGACGCCCCGTAGTTTTGCCCGCGCCCCACCGCGCGCAGATAACTCGCGCCCTGGAACACCGAATACTCGTCGAAATAATCGGCGCGATTGATGGGTCCGTGAATACGAAAGCCTGAAAATCCGAACGGCGCGGCGTCCGGGCCCTTGCCGACCAGAGGCCCGAGCGCAAACAGTTTGCCATCGGCAACCAGCTGGCGCGCCTCGCCGCCATCGACGAGCCACATCTCGACCGGCATTTCATAAAGCCAGCCCATCGGGAAGAGTTGCAGCTCAAAATCAATCTTCTCGCCGTGCCAGATCGCTTGGTCAGCCCGAAAGCGAATATCGCGATACTGGTCATAGCCGAGCTTGTTGAACGGCTCCGGCAACGCGATTGACGGTTTGACGTAGTCGGTCTCAGCCAATGTCTTGGCGATGCCTTTGACGGTCTCGGCGGAGAATGACGGCGCGCTGGCGACGCCGCCGGCCGGCGCGGCTTGCGCCAGCGCTTGGCCGGGCCGCATGAGGTCTTTGGCCAGCGCAATTGCGGCCGCAAACGCCAAGGATTGCCCGAGAACCGACCGGCGATCGATCGTGTCGTTGTTGACTTCAGTCACGCCTGCAATATTCCATTGAACACCGGTGAACACCGGTCCCTAAGGGGACCGAACCGCCCCGCGCACCGCCAAAATTCGCGCGCCGCCACCCTCACGGCAGGCTGCGGCGTGAATGTGGCAGATTTCCCTCTCATCGCGCGAACCGGTGTGACATTCGCGTCAGCGCCGCCGCCACAAGCCTATGACAGCGGTCGGCCTGACGCCGATCGTCGGCCGATGTCAGCGCTCCATTTGGAGATGTCACAGCGTCCGGGGTTTGAGTTATAACGACGCCTGGACACGGCTCGAAGTGAGCGTTGGGGGACGGAATGCAGATTGTGCCAGAGTCATCACTGATCGAAGCCATCATGGATGCGCGCGGTCAGATCGATTTCCTCTGGCAGTTTTTCGTGACCGTCCACATCGCGATTTTCGCGCTGCTGTTTATCTATGATCACGCCGTTGAAGGCCTCAACTGGATCGCCAAAATCATGGCGGTTCTCGGCATCGCGTGTTTCGAGTGGATCAATGGCAACGCACTGGCCAACGCCTACATGGTACTCGACTCGATGCTCGAGCAATACCGCTGGAGCTTCGGGCAGGTCGAGCGCTTTCACCCATCCTTTTATGAGCACTTCGTTCTGGCCGACTACAAAACCCGCCCCGATATGGTGCTGATGACCCACTCGACGGCACTGACGGTGGTGCTGCTCGCTTTCATCTCGCGCCGCTTTATTCAAGCACGCGGCAGCGAGAAATCGGCGGCGGCGCGATTGGCACGCGGGCATGACCCAGACAACGGCTGACAAATCTACTGAACAGCTCGAAAATTAAGCGCTTAATCTCAAAAACTGGCAAAGCCGTGCAACGCGGCAACATCCCCACGGCCGGTGTGGCTCAAAAACTTGTCGTGACTTTCAAGCAACGTTGTCCGGGAATTCCACAGATCCAAGCGCCAAGACCATTTCCTGGGCAGAACATATCTGCTTAAAGTTTTTCCCTGAGCGGTGATTCGGGGGGCAACCCGCAGGCCGCCAACGACGGGTATGAGGACGGGTTTAATCACGGGTGCTCGGCTGAACAGTTCCGTTCTGTCCGTCATTCCACAAGTCGAAGCAGACGGGAGTAGGTCTATGAATAAGTATAGTCTCAGTGCCCTGGTGGCAGCTGGCCTGCTTGCAGGCGGCATGACGGCCAGCAGCGCATCTGCAGCGGACCTTGGGGGGAACTGCTGCGCAGATCTCGAGGAACGTATTGCCGAATTAGAAGCCACGACCGCACGCAAAGGCAACCGCAAGGTTTCGCTGACCGTGTCGGGCTTCGTCGCCCAGCAGATTTTGGCTTGGGATGACGGTTCTGAAAGCAACATCTACATCACCGATACCGGTTCGGTCTCGATTGGTACGCACGTCAAGTTTACCGGCCAGGCGACCATCGCGCCAGGTTGGACGGCTGGTTACGCTCTCAAGATCGAAGCCATCCAGAACGACTCGCTGCTGGTTAATCAGGGCGCAGACAACGGCATCTCCGGCAACGCCCAGGCGGCTATCGCCAACGGCAACTCGCTTGGCTCTGGCAACGGTCTGAACAACTCGGGCCTCGCCGTTGAGAGTTCGTACTGGTTCGTCAAGAGCGAGCAGCTCGGTCGCCTCAGCCTCGGCAAGCAGTCATCGGCAGCCGATAACCAGGCCATCCTTCCGGACGGTTCGGGTTCGCTGGTTGTTGCCAACTACGTGATGTATGACGTCAACGCATTCGGCATCCGTAACGGTGCTGGCGGCTTTGGTCCGTCATGGGGCGCGATCGCGAGCTGCGCCCCGCTGAACGGCACCGGTGGTGTTGGCGGCGACTGCGACGGCTACCCCAACAACAACATCCGCTACGACACGCCAGCATTTGGCGGGTTCTCGATGTCGGCCTCTTGGGGTGAAGACGATATCTGGGCAGTGTCTGGTCGTTATGCCGGCGAATTCAGTGGCTTCAAACTGGCTGCTGCGGTCGCCTACAACGAATCGACCGATGAAAACGGCCCAGGCGTCGTTCTTGAACCAAACGGCCCGGCGTTCAATGCCTCGGCCGTCCAGGCTGGCGGCTATCTTGAACACGTCGCAACCGGCTTGTTCATCTATGGTGCCTACGCTCACGAGTATATCGACACGCCAGGCAACCTGAAGCCAGAAGGCGATATGTTCTACGGCAAGGCTGGTATTCGCACCCGTCTGTCATCGCTCGGTCACTCGGTGTTCTACGGCGAGTACGGTGAAAAGACTGACATGATGTCGACCGCTACGTTTGCCGGCTTCGGTGCAACCGGCAGCGAATTGACGCAGTACGGCGTCGGTGTGGTGCAGGAAGTCGATGCGGCCGCAATGTCGCTCTGGCTGTCATGGCGCCACTACGAAGCTGACTTTGACTGCCGTGTAGGCTCGGCTTGCGCAGGCTTCGCCGCCACCGGTACGGAAGACCTCGACATCGTGAAAGCCGGCGCGCTGATCAACTTCTAA
>JANMOL010000312.1:0-3934 GCA_031369245.1 Hyphomicrobium sp.
GCCAGCGAGATCAAGGAAGCTCAGATCCTTGCCCGAGAGATCGATCCGTTCACCGCTGTGGGCTTTGTGGAACGCCTCGGTGACCTGCCGGGCCGTCAGGTCGGCCGCCGCGGCGGACAGCTCCAAATATGCGCTCGCGACGGCAAACAGGCCCACCAGCAGCCCTCGGCTCGCAACCCACTGTGTCCGCAGCATCGGAGCACCCCCAGGATCGGCATAATGATCCTCAAAGCGCAAACGCCGGCTGCGCTTAAATGGATGACCGGTTCGCTGTTATTTTTTAGCGTGCCATGTGCGTGCGCTTGCCGT
The DNA here is from genome assembly GCA_031369245.1 of Hyphomicrobium sp. Lineage (GTDB taxonomy): Bacteria > Pseudomonadota > Alphaproteobacteria > Rhizobiales > Hyphomicrobiaceae > Hyphomicrobium_B. The sequence continues at coordinate 310 of JANMOL010000312.1, forward strand.
TGGGCGCGCTGCAAAGGACTAAGGGGTTGCGGCACATAGGCCGTAAAGGCCTGCAACCGCGAACGAATTGGCGCTCCCTAGGGGAGTCGAACCCCTCTTTTCAGAATGAAAATCTGACGTCCTAACCGATAGACGAAGGGAGCAGCCGCGCTGGTCCAGCGCGCCTTTCCTATAGTCAGCTTTGGGGCTGCTTGGCAAGCACAGCTGCCAGCTTCAGCATGCGACAGCATCGACCCCAAATGCCTTGGCAATTGCCGTGGCTCGCCAGCCCGTTAGCCCCGATCAGCCAGACTGCCGGGGATCGGCAGCGTCGTCGATTTGCAGCTCGATTTTTTCGCGCCCGCCCCAGCTATCGCGCCGCAAGTGTCCAGCGACGTGCAGCGGCATCCCGCCTGCCCCCATCAGCAGGTCTCCCAACGGCTGACCCGCTGCACGAAAGGCGATCGCTTCCAGGCGGCCGCCATCGCCACCCTCGAGCACGACGCGGACGTGGGCATCGCCGACGATCTTGGCGAATTTAATCCGGTGGGCGGGGAAGGCGAAGCGCGGCTGGGCATTGCCCTGACCAAAGGGCCCCGCACGATCGAGCAGATCCATGACGTCGGTGGTCGCGCCCGTCGCGGTCAATGCTGCATCGACGTCGAGCACAGCGGCCGCACGCGCGCCCGATGCCGCTGCTGCCAGCTGTGCGGCAAAGTAATTTTCAAGATCAGCCAAGCGCGCTCGCTTGAGCGTCAGGCCCGCTGCCATCGCATGACCGCCGCCTTTAACGAGAAGCCCGGCGGTGACAGCGCCCCGGACCGCCGCGCCAAGATCGACGCCGGCGACTGAGCGCAGCGAACCGGTGCCCTCAGCGGACGTGCCGTCACCACTTTTCTCCCAGGCAATGACGCAGGCCGGACGGTGAAAGCGCTCCACCAGGCGGCTGGCCACTAATCCGACAATGCCCTTGTGCCAGGTCTCGGCGCCGACCACGACGATGGCCCGCTCCGGGTTGGCCGCGACCTGCTGATCCGCCACCGCCATGGCCTCTTCCAGCATGCCCGTCTCAATCGCCTTGCGCTCTTTGTTCAAGCGATCGAGCAACTCGGCAATGCGCTGCGCTTCGATCGGATCATCGGTTGACAGCAGCTTGGCGCCGAGCGCTGCGTCACCAATGCGGCCGCCGGCGTTGATCCGCGGCCCGAGGATAAAGCCCAGATGATAAGGCGTCGGCGCTTGCGAGAGTCCAGCGGCATCGCCGAGCGCTCTGAGGCCGATGTTCTCCCGGCCGTGCATGACGGTGAGACCTTTTTTGACATAAGCGCGATTGAGGCCGGTCAACGGCACAACGTCCGCAACCGTCGCCAGCGCAACGATATCGAGCATCGCTAGCAAGGCCGGTTCTGTCCGCGCGCGATAGTAACCGCGACGGCGTAATTCGCGCACCAATGCCACCAGCACCAAAAACACCACGCCGGCTGCACACAGCGCGCCCTGGCCCGAGACATCATCCTGGCGGTTCGGATTGACGACCGCATGCACATCCGGCAGCTGCTCGTCGGCTTGGTGATGATCGATGATCACAACGTCGGTCTTTAGACGTTTGGCGGCGGCGAGCGGCTCGTAGCTGGTCGTGCCGCAGTCGACCGTGACGATCAGCTGTGCGCCCTCTTTGACGAGCGTTTCAATCGCTGCAATGTTGGGGCCGTAGCCTTCGAAAATCCGGTCCGGAATGTAGATCCGCGCGGGCGTGGCGTGCTGCGCCAGAAAGCGCGCCAGCAATGCCGACGACGAGGCGCCATCGACGTCGTAGTCTCCAAAGATCGCAACCGGGGCCGATTTTTCAATCGCATCCGCGAGCCGGGCTGCTGCTTTTTCCATGTCGCGCAGCGCGCTCGGGTCGGGCATCAGGGCTTTGATCGACGGATCGAGGAAAACAGCGACAGCGTCGAGGCCGACGCCGCGCGCCGCCAGCACGCGTCCCATCAGATCCGGCAGCCCATGCCGCTGGCTGATAGCCATCGCGAGCGGGCGGGCTTCGGTGGCCAGCCGCTCGCGCCACACATAGCCGCGTGCTGATGCCGTCACGCCGAGGAAGGCGGCGTTGTCCGGTTCGGCCAGTGCCTTCGATTTTCGCACCGCAGCCATTTCGCTCCCCGTCTGCGTATTCAACCCTCAACGGTTAGGCCGATTCGACCGCCTGTCGCTGTAGCCGCAGTCCGCGTGTACACAGGGCAAGTACATGCAAAAATTGACATCGTCAGTTGCAGGTCCTTACTTCACGGCAAGCGAAAAAATGTTGCCGGCACCATGCTTTTCCAGTCTCAGGCGTTCCTGCTCGGCTTCCTGCCGGTCGTCCTGACCGGCTGGTATGCCGTGGCGCGCCACGTGCGGCTGCGCGAGTGGCTGTTGATTGCGGCGTCGCTGGTGTTTTACGGCTGGTGGGACCCGCGTTTTGTTGTGCTCCTGCTGGCTCAGACGGTTGTCTCTTGGGCCGCCGCAACAATCTATCTGACCACCGACCGGCGGCCACACGGGCTGATTTTGGCGGCCATCGCGTTTAATATCGCGATCCTGACATTCTTCAAATACTGGACCTTCGTTGCAACCAATGTCGTCAATACCTTTGGAATTTCGTTGCCAGCGCCCCACATTATTCTACCGATAGGTATCAGCTTTTTCACCTTCGAAATCATTTCCTATCTCGCCGATGTGCGATGGCATGGCGCCCCTCGCTACAGCCTGAGACGCTATCTGCTGTTCGTCTGTTTGTTTCCTCGCTTGATCGCGGGGCCGATCGTCCGCCACCACGAGATTATTCCGCAGTTTGACACCGACCCCCGGCGTGACGGCTTGGCCGAACGGATGTCGAAAGGCGCCATCTGGATTGTCATCGGCCTCGTCAAGAAAGTCTTTGTTGCAGACCCGCTGGCGGCGATCTCGGACCCGCATTTTGCCAATGCCGCCGCATCGCCGCTGGATTTTGGCGCAGCCTGGAGCGGGGCGCTGGCGTTCACTCTTCAGCTCTATTTCGACTTCTCAGCGTACAGCGAAATTGCGATCGGCATCGCGTTGATGCTGGGATTTGTCCTGCCGCAAAACTTTGATGCGCCCTATCGCGCGACCAACCTGCGTGATTTCTGGCGCCGATGGCATATGACGCTGTCGCGCTATATTCGCGACTATGTCTACGTGCCGCTCGGCGGCAATCGCGTGTCGCCCGGCCGCACGCACCTGAATCTCGTGACCGTGTTCTTCCTGTGCGGACTGTGGCACGGCGCCAGCTGGACCTTCGTGGCGTGGGGACTCTTCCACGGCGCATTCCTGGTGGTCGAGCGCCTGCGCGCGGCGGCGGCGACCGACGTGCCGACGCCGGGCCTCGCGCGACGCGCGGCTGGACACGTCTACGCGCTCGCCGTCGTGATGGTGGGCTGGGTGCTGTTCCGCGCCGACACGCTGAGCGGCGCCAGCGCCATGCTCGGTGCGCTCGTGGGACTCGGCGAAGGTGCAGCCACGGCATACGCGCCGGCGTGGTATCTCACGCCGGAGCTGCTGCTGGCCATGGGCGCGGGCGTGATTGGCGCCACGCCTGCGCTGCCGTGGCTTGCGCGCCGCCTGCTGCGCACAGCTGGGGGCGCTGCGG
>JANMOL010000333.1:0-2433 GCA_031369245.1 Hyphomicrobium sp.
GTCTTCGTTGAAGCCCCACAGGTCTTCGAGGCTGCCGCCGCCGCGCGCCACAATCAGCACGTCGGGGCGAGGAATGGCGCCGCCCGGTTCCAGCGCGTTGAAGCCGCGAATGGCGGCGGCAATTTCGGCGGCACTGCCCTCGCCTTGCACCCGCACCGGCCAAACCAGCACGCGCGTTGGAAAGCGCTCGTTGAAGCCAGCAAGCATATCGCGAATGACCGCCCCGGTCGGCGAGGTCACGATGCCGACGACGCGCGGCAGAAACGGCCGCGGTTTTTTGCGCGCCTCTTCAAACAGCCCATCGGCAGCCAACGTGCGCTTGCGCTCTTCCAGCAGCGCCATCAACGCGCCCGCGCCTGCCGGTTCCAGTTGCTCGATGACGATCTGATACTTCGACGAACCCGGAAAGGTCGTGATCTTGCCCTGGGCAATGACCTCCATGCCCTCTTCCGGCTTGAACCGGAGGCGTCCGAACACGCCCTTCCAGATCACCGCTTCGATCTTCGATTTGTCGTCCTTGAGGGCGAAATAGCAGTGCCCGGAGGCGTGCGGCCCGCGATAGCCCGAAACCTCGCCCTTGAGGCGCACATACCCAAAGCCTTCTTCCAGCGCCCGCTTGATGGCGTTAGAAAGCTCCGAGACCGAGAACTCCGGCGCATTGGCACCAGCCGTCCGGCCGCCTGTGGGGTGATTTTCGCTCAACGGACTCTCACGAGACTCTGGCCTTGTCTGAACTTCGTTCGATGCTACACCAGGGTCCGGAATGCAACAGGCAGATCGATGAACGTCCTTTTGATTGGCTCTGGCGGCCGCGAACACGCCCTGGCTTGGGCGCTGATCGCCAGCCCGCTGCTGACCAAACTGATCTGCGCACCGGGCAACCCCGGCATCGCCGAAATGGCCGAGTGCATGCCGCTCGACGCCGCCAACCACGCCGCCGTTGTCGCCTTCAGCCGCGCGCACGCCATCGACTTTGTTGTGATTGGCCCCGAAGCGCCGCTCGTTGCCGGTCTTGGCGATGCGCTCGGCGCAGCCGGCATCAAATACTTCGGACCGACCAAAGCCGCCGCTCAACTCGAAGGCTCGAAAGGCTACACCAAGGATCTCTGCCGCGAGGCAGGCATCCCAACCGGTGCCTATGGCCGCTTCACCACGGCAGCATCCGCCAAAGGCTATCTTGCGGGCTGCAGTCTTCCAATTGTCGTCAAGGCTGACGGGCTCGCGGCCGGCAAAGGCGTTGTCATCGCAACAACCCATGCCGAAGCGGCCGCCGCCATCGACGCCTGTTTCAGCGGCGCGTTCGGAGCCGCTGGCGCCGAAGTCGTCATTGAAGATTTTCTCGACGGCGAGGAAGCCAGCTTCTTTGCGCTGTGCGACGGGACCACCGCATTGCCGATGGCTGCCGCCCAAGATCACAAGCGCGCCGGCGACGGCGACACCGGGCCCAACACTGGCGGCATGGGCGCCTATTCACCCGCACCGGTGATGACGCCCGAAATGATCGACCGCACGATGGCCGAAATCATCCAGCCGACGGTCGCGGCCATGGCGCAGCGCGGCACGCCGTTCAAGGGCGTGCTGTTTGCCGGTTTGATGATCACCGCGTCAGGCCCCCAGCTGATCGAATACAATGTCCGGTTCGGTGATCCCGAAACGCAGGTGCTGATGATGCGCCTCAAATCCGATTTGCTGGCGGCCTTGATCGCCACCGCCGACGGCGTGCTCGACACCTTCGCCCTGCGCTGGAGCGACGATGTGGCGCTGACGGTCGTGCTGGCGGCAGCCGGCTATCCCGGCAGGCCCCTCAAGGGCACCGAAATCCGCGGGCTCGATGCCGCCGCCAAAATTGACGGCGTCGAAATATTCCACGCCGCCACGCGCCGCGAGGGCGGCCGTCTGCTGGCCGACGGCGGCCGGGTTTTGAATATCACGGCCCGCGCCAAAAGCGTCGCGGAAGCCCAAGCCCATGCCTACGCCGCGGTCTCGCTGATCGACTGGCCCGGCGGCTTCTGCCGCAAAGATATCGGCTGGCGCGCCATCAGCCGCTGACAGCGGCCAACGCCGCCATTGTTCTTCCGAAACGGGCCGCACACCCCTATGTGTGGTGGGTACCAAGCACCAGGGACGCCCGCCCATGACCGCACGAAAAATCGCCAAGCCCGATGCCGCTCCGCCGCCTGATCGGGCGCGCACGCCGTCCATCGGATTGGCGCTTGGCGGCGGTGGCGCACGCGGATTAGCCCACATCGCCATGCTCGAAGCCTTCGACGAACTCGGCATCAAGCCAGCGATCATCTCTGGCACGTCGATTGGCGCGATCTACGGCGCGGCCTACGCCTCCGGTATCACCGGCAAGGCCCTGCGCGATCACACACGCGACATCCTCTCGCAGCGCTTCTCGCTGGTGCGCGATGTGTTTGCGGCCCGCGCGCT
>JANMOL010000569.1:0-2728 GCA_031369245.1 Hyphomicrobium sp.
CATCGCGGGCGTGCCACTGTTCACCGGCTTCATGTATGCAGCCGTTGGATCATACATCGCGCGCTGCTGGCGGCTGTTCGACTTTCGCTTTACGCGCCATCCGCCGCTGTGGGCGATTGCGGTGCTGGCGGCCGCAGTCTACCTCAACTTTTTCACGCACCACTATACGTGGGATATGCGGCCGTTGCTGTTCCTGGCAGCCGCCCTGCTGTTTGGGCCGTGCATGATTTATTTCAAAGTCTGGACGACGCACCGCCCTATGCCGCTGCTGGTGGGCCTGGTGCTGGTCGCTGTGTTCATATGGTTCGCGGAGAGCATCGGCACGTTCACCGCCGCCTGGGTTTATCCCAGCCAGAAGCAGGGCTGGCACATGGTCGGCCTCAGTAAACTTGGCGCATGGTTTCTGCTGATGATTATTTCGTATGCGCTGGTGGCGTGGATGAACCGCCCTCTGGCAGCGCCCGCCTCAAAAAAAATGACCGGCTGAGGGGAGCCGGTCAAGTTGAGGGGGAGGGAGCAAGCAGGCGCGTGAGGAGGCATGCGAGGCGGCGGGGAAACGGTTAATCGTGTGCCGATCCGGCAATCACGGTCAGTAGCGCGAGGATTGGAAATCCAATCAGCATGCCGAACGCGGCGGTAGCGTATTCGGAGCCGCCTTCGGTGATGGGCGACAGCAGGGCGTGGGCTTCGGGCAGCGTCGCGATGACAACCGTCGCGGCGGTGGTCAGGGCGGCAGCAGCTGAACCGATGACGGTGGCGGACATGAGGGTATCTCCTATTCAAGAGTTGCGACCGGGTTGCAGGTCTGTCGCCTTGAGGTGGAGAATGGTTCAAAGCGCTGTGGCGCGCTGTTCCCGGGGGCACAGGCCGATTGAATACAGCGGCCCGTGCTGTTGTCCCGTGATGGCCCGCCGCCCGCCCGCGCGGCGCGCAAACCCCTAAGCCAGCGAGTGACCTGGCTTGCCGCCTTGTGCTCGATCCGACGGCTGACGACACATCGAACAGGCCTGTTTTCAGCATAGTTGTGTCACTTTGCTTGCCTATGCACCGTTGATCTGCGGGGACCCAAGCGACGCGTCGCCATTGGAGGCCGTATATGACGGTGCAGATCATGCCAAACGACGTCAGTGCACGCCTGAAACGAACCTTGGGCCGCAAGGACGAAGGCAAAGCCGAAATCCTCGAATGGATTGGAACCGCCTACGGGCGGCGGCGTGAGGCTAAGGTGGAAAACCCGGCCGCCGCTCAGCAGACAAACGCCGCTCACAAAACTGGCGCGCACAAGGTCGGCGCGCACAATCCTGGCGCACACAATTCCGGTGCGCGGTGGCATTGGAGTGCCCAGACGCTTGCGTTGGTGGACCTCACACGTTGGCATTTGGCCGTCAGTCGCCATTTTCGATCCGGCAGTCGTCAAGGCCGCAAGATCACAACCCGCCATTTGACAGCCTGTATGGCGTTGCTGGCCTGCGCCACGGCAGCAGCTGCACTCGTGCTCATTCACGGCTCGATGCCGGAAGCTACTTCGGCTGCAAACACGGATCTGGTTGCCTTCGCGGACGCCGCGCCATCGCCGCAACCTGCGCCATTGGCGGCCCCTGATCAGAGTGCGCCAGCGGACGTGCCGACAGCAGCCGTCATTCCAGAAATCCCTTCGGCAATGCCGTCGACAATGCCCGCGGCAATCCCGGCGGCCATACCGCCAGCTGTGGCCGATGAGCGGGCGATGATCCCCGAACTGCAAGAGGCGACACGGTCGGCGGCTGATGCCAAAGCGCAGCTGTCGAGCGAGCGCGATGCCCGCGCCGAAGCCGAGGCACAGGCGGCCACTCTGGTTACGCAAGCCGCATCGCTGAATTACGCGCGCGAAAAGGCCGAGACAGCACTCGCCTCGATGGGCGCTGAACTCAACGCTGCGCGTAAGGCGCGCCAGGACGCCGAAGCAGAGGCGCGGGTTGCTAACGACGCGCTGAGCCGCAAGGAGCAGCAGGTTGCGCTTTCGCAAGCGCCAGCCGTCACGCCGCCGACGCCAGCCGACCCTGCCGCGAGCCAGATCCGCGCCCTTCAGGCCCGCGCTCTCCCGGCCCGTGCACTCCCAGTACGCGCACTCCCGGCACGCTTGAACAAGCCGTCCACCTCCAGCGCTGCGGGCAACGCCGCATTCTTAGCGGGCCGCAAACTGGCGGAGCGCGGCGACCTGCCGGCTGCCCGCCTGCAATTTGAAAAAGCCGTCAAGGCCGGATTGCCCGAGGCGGCTTTGGCGCTCGGCAATACCTATGATCCTGTCAGTCTGTCGCGAACGGGATCGGCGCGCGCGGGCGATCCAGACCATGCGCGTCAGTGGTACCGGCGGGCGTATGCACTGGCGCTGCGCCAGCAACAGCCTTGAACCCGCGCGCCCTCCGCATGCGGGCCCCAAGCGCGAGGCCCGCAGACGGGATGATCCATTGGAAGTGAGCACCCGCCGCATGCACGCCGATCCTGCACCAACAACACCGGCAAAAGTCAGATCGATGATCTTGGCCGCCACGACGGCGCTGCTCGCTGGCTGTGCGTGCGACGACGAGTTCTGGGCGATGGCTGTCGCCAATGATCCGGACGCCGTCAGGGTTGCCTCTCTCGCCGGCTGCGAAGCGCGCCCGTTGCCGCGGCTCTCGAAGGCTGCTGCTGAATTGTCGGCCCGCGCCGATCCAGCGACGCTCGAAATTGCCCGGCTCGAAGCCGAACG
>JANMOL010000387.1:0-2589 GCA_031369245.1 Hyphomicrobium sp.
GTGCGCGCCGTTCCACTGTCGTTTGCAACCAGCGTCTCGGCCTGGTGCTGGCGGCGGCTCGCGCCGCGCGTCAATCCCAAGCGCCACACCCGGGCACTGGCCAACCTGGCCATCGCGTTTCCCGAAAAGCCGTTGCACGAGCGCGAAGCCATTGCCTTCAAGCATTGGGAGAACCTCGGCCGCGTCATGGCCGAGACCATGCGGATCGATCACATCATCGCCGATCCGAGCCGCATTGAAATCTTGAACAATCAGGTGTTCGAGCGCTATCGCGACAAGCTCGGCCCACTGGTCGGCTGCTCGCTGCATATGGGCAATTGGGAACTCGCGATCTGGCCGCTGACGCTGGCCGGCGCCAACCCGGCCGCGGTCTATCGCTCGGTCAACAATCCCTACGTCGATCGCTATTTGCGCTATCAGCGGCGCGATCTCTATCCGGGCGGGCTGTTCGGGCGCGGGCGGGTGGAAGGCGATCACGGCGAGAGCCAGAAAACCGCGCGCGCCATCATGGACTATGTGCGTAACGGCGGACGGCTAGGCGTGGTGTGCGATCTGTATGACCGGACCGGCCTGCCGGTGCCATTTTTTGGCCAAGACGCGCCGACCGTCACGATCCCGGCGATGATCGCGCGCCGCACGGGCGGGCGCATCTGGCTATCACGCTGCACGCGGGTTGGTACCGGCAGCCGGTTCCAGATCGAGCTCAAGGAATTGCGTGTGCCGCGCACCGCCAACCTGTCGGAGGATGTGCGCTGGGCAACCGCCGAGATGACCCGCCAATTCGAGGCCTGGGTGCGCGAGACGCCGGAGCAGTGGATGTGGTCGAACCGGCGCTGGAGTTAGCGGGTGCAGCAGGCTCTGCATCGGGCGCACACCTGAAAAAAGAAAATGGGCCACCGCCTCTCGGTGCAGCCCATCCTCAACCCGGATAAATATGACGCCAGACGCCTCAGTTGGCGGCGGCCGTCTGTCTGGACGAGCGGCGCTTGGCGACTTCGGAAGCCGAGACTTCGCCATCCGCGACGAGCGCATCAACGCAGCCGCGCGATAGGCCCGAGCCAACCGCCCGCATGCATGAGCGCACTTCATTGCTGCCGGGGCTATAGGCGCTGCAGTGAGCGTAGTAGTCGGCCGCGCAGGCCATCTTCGTGCGAAAGCCGAAGGCGTTGGCCTGGCCGGTGGCCGCCAACGTGCCGAGGGCGACGGTGGCTGTGAACAGAACGCGGGCAGCGATCAATGTGGTCAGCGGGGTCATGGCGGTCTCCGGTGCCTGGATTGAGGCGGTTGAGGCGGTTAAGCTTCTGTCGCACCAGAATTACCGAAGGTTCACCGGCCGCGCTGTTCCGCAGGGAACGGGCATAAAAAAACCCGGCGGGGGCATTGCGCACCCGCCGGGTTGTCATCCGATCTAAAGCCGTTAACCGCTCAATCGTCCTCGTGGCAGCCTTCCTCTTTGGTCCAGACCTGGCCCTTCGGGCAATTTTTTACCAGGGCGTTCAAAACTTCGATGCCCTGGTTGATCTGCGTCTGCAGCTTCTGCTGCTTGGTCTGCCGCGGCGGCGTCGAGGCTTGCCCATTACCCTGGCTGATGCACTGGCCATTTTTAAAGAAGAAGCCGGGACCGCAGTTGCCGCGATTGGCGTTCGGATTATTCGCGTTGGACTTTGGCGGCGTGCCGTCGCCCCCGTCATATTGGCAGGCGCCTGCGTCTTCCGACCAGGCATAACCCTTCTTGCATTTGCCCGGTTTCGAGGTCTTCGACGCCTTGCACGAGCTGCCGGTCCAGTAGCCGCCGGTTTCCTTGCAGTTGGCGCGGGCTGAATTGCGCGCGGCAGCATTCTTAAAACCATTGTCGCGGGCGTCATCGTCGTCGCTGGTATCACGCTTTTCTTGACGGACGCGGCGCTTGACGGCTGCCGGCTCGTCCGGCTCCTCGCGCGCGATGCGCGGGGCTGGCGCAGCCGACACCGGCCGTGGCCACGCGGTTGGAATAAACTGCCAATGACCATCGCGGCCATCCGGACGCCTGCTTTCAAGACCCAAGTCTTCGCCGCGCCCGGTCACCAGATAGCGGCCTTCTGCCCGGCTCTTGAGGCGGACATACGGCTCGCCATCGACCGCCTCCATCAGCCACTGGCCGCCTTCATCGCTAGCGGGCGCGCGGCTGACACGCAGCTTGCCGCGATCGTCGAACAGATAATTGCCCTTCCAGCTGTTCTTGATCCAGACGTACGCCGTGCCCGGCACCGCCTCGAATTCCCAATGCGAGCTGTCCCACTGCGCCTGTGTCACGACCAGTTCCGGCACGCCGGTCTGTTGATTGTTGAGCGACTTGCCCGCCGCCGAACGTGAATTCAGCCGGTAGCGGCCTTCGAGATTGTAGCGCTCGACTGGCGACGTCTCCGTCACCGGCGACACGCTGTTGGGTACAGGAGAATTGGCCACAGCCGGCGGCTGCGTTGGCGCGGCACTGGCGGCGGGCTGCGGTGCGGGCGGCGGCACCGGGGCTGGCGCTGGAATTGCCGCGGCCGCATCGCCGAGATCGACGGTGATGGCTGCAGCCGAAGCAGCGATCACATACAGGCAGGT
>JANMOL010000397.1:0-2082 GCA_031369245.1 Hyphomicrobium sp.
CCCGAAATGGCGCGGCAAAATTTGCGTGCGCTCGGGGCAGCACACCTACAACGTCGCCCTCGTCGCCTCGATGATCGCCAACCTCGGCGAAGACAAAGCCGAGGCTTGGCTGACCGGCGTCAAGAACAACCTGGCGCGCAAGCCCGCCGGCGGCGACCGCGATCAGGTGCGTGATGTGCAAGCCGGTCTGTGCGACCTCGCGATCGGCAACACCTATTACATGGTGGCGATGCTGAATTCGCCCGAACAGAAGGCCTGGGCCGATAGCGTCAAAATGCTGTTTCCCAACGCAGCCGATCGCGGCACGCATGTCAACATCAGCGGTATGGCCTTGGCGGCCAACGCGCCCAACCCCAGCAACGCCCAAAAGCTAATGGAATTTCTGGTCTCTGGTGACGCGCAGAAACTTTATGCCGACGCCGACGGCGAATATCCCGTCGTGCAGGGCATCAAAGCGTCGCCCGTCGTCGAGGCCTGGGGCACGCTGAAGCCCGACCCGCTGCCGCTCGTCCGGATTGGGGAGCTGCGCAAGAAAGCCTCCGAAATGATCGACCGCGTGCGCTTCGATCAAGGCCCGAATTCTTAAAACCACGCCAGCGCGCCGCCGCCGCCGCATCGCGGCCTGAGCCCGGCGCAAAACCAATTTTCGAGGACTGCCTCATGACGATTTCTCAAGCCACGCCCGCGCTCAATGCCCGCTCAACATCATCCAACATCCTCCCGCTTCAGGCCCGTGCGCCCGAACGCCTGGTCGGCGTCGGCTTTCGCTGCTGGCTGGCCGGTTTTTCCACCGGCGACATCGGCCGCTGGGAAGAAGCCTGGAACACGTTCGCTGGCACGCTCGGCGAACAACACGCCAAACCCCTGCTGCTCGACCTGTCGCAGTTTGTGCGTGCGGTGCAGGCAACCACCCAGCGCGATATCGAAGTCGGCCCGTCCGGGTGCCGCGCGTTCTGCCGGGACGAGTGTCTGGCAATCTCGATGATCGCCGCCTGTCAGCACGATGCCCGCACGGCATTGACGGCCTCGGCAGCGGCATTGATCGGATCCGATGACATCGGCGACGTGTTGAATGGCGCGCAGACGTTCGCGTGCGGACTGCGCGAGGCCAACCAGATACTGTGTATGGAATCGATCTGCCCCGCAACCTGTGCGATGCAGGCGCTGCGCCGCCGCCCTATCTAATTCAGCGCTTCGATTGGCTGGCTGGTTTTATGTCGTCGCACGTCACCGCATCCAGCCTTGACCGGCAACCCGCGACCCGGCTGCCGCCGCCAGCGCCGCGCACCGGTCGCAGCGGCACACAGACGCCCGGGATTGGCAGCGAACGCGGCTGGACGATAGCCGCGGTTGCGGGCGCGGCCGTTTTGGCAATGCCTGTCGTCGCCGTGCTGTGGCTCGCCGCGTCATCGGGTCAGGACAGCATCTGGCCGCATCTCGTCTCGACCGTGCTGCCGGGATCGTTGGCGACCACGCTGGCGCTGCTGTTGGGCACCGGTCTGCTCACCCTCGTCGTCGGCACGGCCGCGGCGTGGCTGGTAACGATGTTCCATTTTCCAGGCCGCGCGCTTGCCGACCGCCTGCTAGTGCTGCCGCTGGCGATGCCAGCCTATATCGTCGCCTACGCCTACGTCGATCTGCTCGACTACGCCGGCCCGGTGCAGTCAGCGCTGCGTGCGGCCTTCGGCTACGTCAGCGCCAGAGATTATGCCTTCCCGGAAGTCCGGTCTCTGCCGGGCGCCATCCTGATTTTTGCCAGCGTGCTCTACCCCTATGTCTACCTGACGGCTCGCGCCAGTTTTGTGCAGCAGTCGGTCTGCGTGCTCGAAGTCGCGCGCACGCTCGGCGAAACCGCCAGCGGGGCGTTTCGGTCGGTCGCCCTGCCGTTGGCGCGTCCGGCCCTGGCGGCCGGTGTCGCGCTCGTCGCCATGGAGTGTCTGAACGATCTCGGGGCCGTGCAATATCTCGGCGTCGAAACACTGTCAGCCAGCATCGCGGCGACCTGGCTGCAGCGCGCAAACTTAGCCGGTGCTGCCCAGCTGGCGAGCGTCATGCTGGCGCTCGTTGCCGTGTTGATGATTA
>JANMOL010000399.1:0-3404 GCA_031369245.1 Hyphomicrobium sp.
AACGCGGCGAACTAAAAGTGAGCCGGGACAGCGTTGAGATTTGACCAGCGATCCAGCAAGCCGCCGCCGTGCCTGCGCAAAATCCGGTTAGCCAACTGTCACCGGCGTGTCGTAGTCGCGAGTATCTCTAGAGGACTGAATGCACGCATGCCGCAGGCCATCCCATGATTCAGCCGAAACAATCGACGTCGGACGCCATCGAGCTGGCGGAGGATCGCGGCTCCAACGCCAGCGCCAACCCGACCCTTGGCGACATCATTGCAAACCGGCTCTCGCGGCGTGATTTCGGCCGGGGGCTGCTGGCTGTCAGCGCTGTGCAGGCGCTGTTGCGGACCAAACAGGCGCACGCTGGGCCGGCTGAGGCCGTCACGTCGAGCCCGCCCGCCGCCGCGTTCACGTTCGAAGAACTCGAGGCTGGCTTTGATACGACCCATCACGTTGCGCCCGGCTATGATGCCGATGTGCTGATCCGCTGGGGCGACGCGGTGGCTCCGGGCGCACCGACTTTCAATCCAAGCCAACAAACTGCCGCAGCGCAGGCCCAGCAGTTTGGCTACAACAATGATTTCCTCGGCTTTTTTCCAATCGACGGTCACAGCGACCACGGTCTGCTGGTCGTCAATCATGAGTACACCAGCGAAGAGCTGATGTTTCCGGGTGTTGTCCGCCAAGACAAGGATGCGAAGTTCGCGGTCATGACGGCCGATCTTGTTGCCATTGAAATGATGGCGCATGGCGGGTCGGTGATTGAAATTCAACGCACGGACGGCAAATGGGCCGTGGTCGCAGACAGCAAGTATGCGCGCCGCATCACGGCTGAAACCGCGATGCGCATCTCCGGACCGGCAAGCGGTCACGCCAAAATGAAAACAACTGCCGATCCAGCCGGCCGCACGGTGCTCGGCATGGTCAATAATTGCGCTGGAGCAACGACGCCGTGGGGCACCTGGCTGACGTGCGAAGAAAACATCAACGGGGTATTCTGGAACAAACACGCGGCGAACGCGCACCCCGACGCGTCCGCGCTCAAGCGCTATGGCATCCCGGCTGAATGGTATGCGTGGGGCAAATTTCACGACCGCTTCGATATCGCCAAAGAACCTAACGAGCCGCATCGCTTCGGATGGGTGGTTGAGATCGACCCGTTCGATCCGGCTTCAACGCCCGTTAAGCGCACCGCGCTTGGCCGGTTCAAGCACGAGGGCGCGGGCAACATCGTCAACAAGGACGGCCGCTTTGTCGTCTATCAAGGCGACGATGAGCGTTTTGATTACGTCTACAAATTTGTGACAGAGGCCAAGGTCGATCTCAAAAATCCAGCCGCCAATCGCGACATTCTCGATCAGGGCACGCTGCATGTCGCGCGCTTTCTCCCAGACGGCTTTGGGATGTGGCTGCCGTTGGTCTTTGGGCAAGGCCCGTTGACGACCGCCAGCGGCTTCAACGATCAAGGTGATGTCGTTATCTTTGCGCGCCAGGCCAGCGACCTGCTGGGCGCCACCAAAATGGACCGGCCTGAAGACGTCGAAGCCAATCCCAAGACCAACAAGGTCTATGTGATGCTGACCAATAACAATAAGCGCAAGGGCGATCAGACCGACGCTGCCAACCCGCGCCCGGAAAACAAGTATGGGCACATCATCGAGATCACGCCTGAGGGCGACGATCACGCCAGCCTGAGCTTCACCTGGGAGATCCTGGTCAAGTGCGGCGATCCAGCGATTGCGGCCGTGGGAGCAACGTTCAATCCGCTGACCAGCACCAACGGCTGGTTCGGCACGCCCGACAATTGCGCGATCGATGCGCTCGGCCGGTTGTGGGTCGCGACCGATGGCAACTCGGGGGCCCGCACCGGCCGCAACGACGGGATCTGGGCCCTCGAAACGGACGGTGCGCGGCGCGGCACATCAAAGCTGTTTTTCCGCGTGCCGATGGGGGCGGAGATGTGCGGGCCGTGTTTTACGCCTGACATGGAGACGTTTTTCGTGGCCGTGCAGCATCCCGGCGAAGCCGACGAAGATGACCCGGCGGCCGTGCCCGCGACGTTCGAAAACCCTTCGACCCGCTGGCCAGACTTCCAGGACGGTATGCCGCCGCGCCCCTCGATCGTGGCGATTACCAAAAAAGGCGGCGGAAAAATCGCTGTTTGAGGCGGTTGGCGGCGCGGCGCGTTCAGCCGGCCGTTGTTTCAGCCGACCGTAGTTTCAGGCGACCGTTGTTAAGGACGGCGAAAACGAACGCCCGGGCGAGGCAAAATGGCGGTTGCCCGCAGCCCCCGTTGCGGTGCAAACATGGGCCCGGTTGGAGCCCGACGCGCTCCCGATCCGGAGATCTCCCGACTGATGGCTTCGAACGTCACCCAGCTCGACCCCAAGCGGCAGCCGCTCGCGCCCGCTGAATCTGCCGTCCGTCATGATTGGACGCGCGCTGAGGCGCTGGCACTGTTCGATTTGCCGTTCATGGAGCTGCTGTTTCAGGCGCAGACCGTGCACCGCCAGACGTTTGATCCGAACAAAGTGCAAATGAGCCGCCTGCTGTCGATCAAAACCGGCGGCTGTGCGGAAGACTGCGGCTATTGCAGCCAGTCGGCGCATCACGACTCGGGTCTCAAAGCCTCCAAGCTGATGGAAGTTCAACGGGTGATCGCGGAAGCGCAGAAGGCCAAGGATGCCGGTGCCACGCGCTATTGCATGGGTGCCGCCTGGCGCAGCCCCAAGGCGCGGGACATGGATGCCGTGGTGGCGATGGTCGAGGGCGTGAAAGCGCTCGGCATGGAAACCTGCATGACGCTCGGCATGTTGTCGGATGATGACATCGGCCGGCTCAGCGGCGCCGGTCTCGACTACTACAACCACAACGTCGATACCTCGGAAGCCTACTATTCGAAGGTCATCACCACGCGGACCTACGCCGACCGCCTCGACACGCTGGCCCGGGTGCGCGACGCCGGCATGAAAGTCTGCTCGGGCGGGATCGTTGGCATGGGCGAAGGCCGTCAAGATCGCGCCGATATGCTGGTCACGCTAGCGACCCTCAAAGACCATCCCGAAAGCGTGCCGATCAATATGCTGATCGCCATTCCGGGCACGCCGATGGAAAACGCTGAGAAAATTGATGCAGTCGAGTTCGTGCGGACCCTTGCGGTCGCGCGCATCATGATGCCGAAATCGTTCGTGCGGCTGTCGGCAGGCCGGACTGCGATGAGCGATGAAACGCAAGCCTTGTGCTTCTTTGCAGGGGCCAATTCGATTTTCGTCGGCGATACACTGTTGACGGCTGACAACCCGGGCGAGGACAAAGACAGCGTGCTGTTTGGCAAGCTCGGTCTGCAGCCGCTCGAAATGCCCACCCAACCGGTTCCGTCCTCGTCAGAGCGTGAGCCTGCAACTGCGGCGGGCCGTGCG